>JAIDTL010000018.1 GCA_029060725.1 Muribaculaceae bacterium
TTTACATATTTGGAATGGTTGCGTATGTCAGGACGTCCAGTGGCTTTTCCTTCTCTATCAACAAGAATATAGTATGGTATGCCATCCACGTCAAAACGATTGTGGATATATTCTATCTGTGGTCGTGTGAGTTTATAATGTATGCCTTTGATGTTGGGGATCATTTCAAGATATTTGTTGGGATCTGATGTCTCATCTGCAATGT
This sequence comes from Muribaculaceae bacterium, assembly GCA_029060725.1. Taxonomy (GTDB): domain Bacteria; phylum Bacteroidota; class Bacteroidia; order Bacteroidales; family Muribaculaceae; genus Lepagella. The sequence goes on from JAIDTL010000018.1 coordinate 206, forward strand.
AGATCCACACAATGTCTTTATCAGAAAGCTCCGTTTCCTTAAGCGGTTCAGTTGCCTTTATAGCCATTCGGCAAGGACCGCACCAAGTGTTCCAGAGATCAACTATTACTACCTTTCCTTTATGCTCCGATATGATGGCATCAAAAATATCCTGATCTGCTACGTTAGGAGTCTCCCTGAAACTTTCCACCGAATTAATCTGAGCTAATGCACGTTTAGCCTCTTGATACATTGAAACGCAAGCGTCAGCAAAGAATGGATTTGGCAAAGTTCTTAGTTCTGTAATATCTTCTTCAGTCAGCTTCGTCTGCTTTGCCTGAGAAGCCATATTCATAAACAAATTCATAGATTTTGACAAATTCCCCTTCACTCCAAGAGCGTTCCAATCCATCAATCCTAAACTTTTATCATCCAAAAGAAGTTTTGGATTATCAATTTCAAACCATGTGGCTACTTCCGACATATCTTTGTCTGAGAGTTTTCCGGGAATGGAATCGTGTGGAAGTTCTCTTTCTTCCCATGCATTATGCACATTGCGATAGTTATGTTCAAGGAGATATCGGCTGCTTGCAATTGCTTCAAGCACTTCATTCTGCAGCTTAAGCATTTTGATGTCCTTGACGGCTTGTGGTGCATCCAAGTGAGCTATGGAATCAGATAGGGCATCATATTTTCCTTTTACCATTTTCATATATTCTGCTCCGGTCATGTGATAATCTGCAAACTCCCCGGTGTAAAGATTCAACCCATAATAATCATAATCATAGCTACTCTTCTCTTTCATTCTGTCAAAACCACTATACTTTCCATTATGGATAGATCTGCGTGCCTTTCCTTGATATTCTTTACTCCGATGACTCATATCCCTATTTCCGGAAACTCTCATATCGACGTAGCAATCGACAGTCTCTCCAGGAAAGATGGTATATGATCCCAATACATTGTTTGCATCTAAAAGAAAAGCTCTGGCAGTACCATATTGGTCGAAAGATATGGAAGCATCTCCTTTTTCGTCAAATTTTACAGTATATTCAGTTTGAGAGCCATCCAAACCATTTATAAGGAGACTGGTAGCATTTGAAAGCTCGTTGATATATGGGAGCAAATGAAAATTTACCGTAGTGTTACCAATTTCGAAAGTAGGATCAGGGATGCTTGCCTCTTTATTTTTGTTTTTTAAATTAGAAGGGAGTCCTTCAGGAAATTCAGACACTTCTTTACCTGATATATCTACATTCCAAAGTTTGAATGCTCCATCCTCGTCGCCTTCTATAATGTCGAATTTTGTAGTAGAAAGGGGGAGTGGTTCAAACGTAAGAGTGAAATCAGCCTCTCCGCTGTCCGGCATCCAGAAATGGGAATCAAGCTCGATACCATCAGCTCCTGTCAATGCGTATTTTTTGCCATCTGCATTCAGATAGGTTTCAGATGCTATTTGTATCCAATAATGAGGTCTGAAATGAGCTTTGACATAAACTTTCGTATTGGAATCTGTCAGTTCCACCTTTTGAATGTCGATGACGTTGGTGTTTGCAAAGTTGATTATCGGGTAATCGACGATCCTTGTTTGAGCCATCGTCGTGCCAGACATGACAGTGAAGATTTCCAATACTGTCAATCCTTTCAATACGTTCTTAAATTTATTCATACCTGTTAGTTTATGATGGTATTTATAATATGATGCACATATCATCGGATTGTTACAACAATTCTAAATAATAATTTGACAAATCTATTATGTATGATTTTCGTACAATCGCTTTCCATTATACTTATTTTTCTTCAAGCGCTTTAAGAAGGTTGACCTCGTTGGTTGATGAAAAGTGATAACCGGTCTTTAGAACTTTGCCGTCTTTGCATATAAGGACGCCGAATGGGATTCCGGAGAAGTTGAACAGGCTGCGCAGTCTGAGCCAGTCATCATTGGAGACGAATATATGCTCGCCTTTTATATCTTCTTTCCTGAGCCATTTCTTGCATGCATCCAGACCTTCGTCAGCATTGGCTATGTATAGGGCGCGGAACGGTTTATCGGCAAGTTCCTCCAGCATGGGTTTCTGACTGACCATACCGCTACGGCAGGGTCCGCACCCGATACCCCAGAAATCAAGGAATAGCACATTTCCGCGATAGGGGGCGATTATCTTTTCAAGGACTTCTCCTTCGGCACTTCCATCTATGATTATAGCATCGTTGCCGGAGCCATCAATGGCGTTTTCTGCAATCAGAACATCCTTTACAAAACCATTGTATTCCTCCATCAGAATGGTATTCATTACCTCGGAATTATTACGCTTTATAATGTTGGGAAGTATTTGGTTGATACGTTCCAGAGTTTTGGAAGAAGGTGTCTCAAAAGTATTCAAGCGATTGATGAAGGATTTAGTCTGCACCAACTGAGCCGGAAAGCAGTTCCCTACACTGATGGAATCCAAGTAGCTGTCTGCGATCTTAAATGGCAATGACGGGTCATCAGTTGAGATATAGCCTCCTCCTCCGGGTATCTCAACAGAACCACTGGATGCCATTGCAGACTTTCGGAATAGGTCATTATATTCCCATCTATTGAGTTGGATCATGGAGTTGCAGAGCAGAAGAGGATTGTCAAGGATAAGCTCTTTGTGTCGGAGTTTAGGAGCTGTAATCGTGGCAATATCAAGCGTTTCACCTGTTACCTGCTCGAGTTCTCCTTCTTCGTTGACTTTTAACCTCGGGCCTTTCGCAAACCCGAAATTCATTTCAATATCATCCATCATAAGACCTATCTTTCCGATGGCGTATGAACTGAGCACATCCTTGGCAAAGCTACTGACCGGAAGATCGCCAAGTAGCTTAGGGAGATCCGATACTACTGAATCGAGCAGATTACCCAGCCTTTCATTCGACTGATATGTCATTGTAGCCATAGAGTCTGACTCTGCGACATAGTATTTGCCCCAGAGATTATTGACACCATAATGTCTGTTGATGAGGCTGTCGGCGAGAAGATTGATCACTGAGCTTTCAGTAGGAGTTCCCTCATAACCGAAATACTCCGCTACATAACCACGCTCCGGATCCGGTCGCACCGCCAGGCATGTGGCGATTGAAATCGTGTCGCCGGGCATAAGGAATATGTTTTTGTATGTTTTACCGAATTCCAAAGCATCGAATTGGGGATAAGAAACAGGGACATCCATCTCAAAACTTCCATCAGAAGCAATGTTGCTGACATTTACCTTTTGCGAACCGATAAAATCATTATAAGTTGTTACTGATACTGTTGAAAAGCCACAGCGAGGGGAGTAGTCAGTAATTCTACCCTTAATATGGGCTTTGCCGTTTTTGTCATAGAAGGAGAGGTCGGAATATCTGGAAGGGTCAAGTCCTGTCCAAGGTTCAGATTTTTTTGGACCTTTCTTTATGATGTCTTCCATTGTTAGTATAGCTGGACTCGTACGTGTCTCTGCTTCATCAAGGTGCATTCCGATGACATTGTTATTCACATCATCGATATTGCTCTCGACCATATCCACGACTTTGATTGACTCCGGCACTTTCTCGAAAAGTAGTACGCCCTCATGCTTACAAGAAGCAGGCATCCATATTTCCTTATCTAAATCGATGTTTTCCGTTCCAATAAGTTTATACTGAAGTGTGGTGTCACCGTCAGCAATCAGCCGGGCGGAGGAATTATAACGAACCCAGTAATTAGGGATATTTTGCAGACGTATTCCGACACGTGTGGCGGAATCTGTACGCTCTACATCGGTCACACGAAGCCAACGGGGCTGCAGTTCCGTTTTCGGAAGCAAGGCATTGGCAGTGAATGCCAAAGCCGCGAAGCTTGTCAGAATTGAAATGTTCTTGATTTTCATGATACTATCAATAAGTTTTGAATTGAATATTATGTAGTTTATAGCGGAATCAGACCTTCCCCTTTTATATAGACGTAAAAGATTCGTAAAAGATTTATTTAACAATGAAAAAATGCAACTATTCAGCTTAAGTATCCGTGAGCTTCAAGTTTTCTTAAACAGAGTATAAAGATGATTCTATTCTTTAGCAATAATCTTCGACGGATCTGTCTTCATCATGCTGTGGATTTGCCAGCCGACGATCATCAATATGAGAACAATGACTATGGCACACCCGAGCATGACAGGACCGATAGGAGAGAGGATTATGTCAGAAGATATATCTTTAGCCATAGTTTCAACAATCCGGTTAAATAGTACACATACTGGGACTGCAATGATCAGAGAGATAGTTATCAGCATTATATATACTCTTCCAAACATCCGGTAAATGTTACCGCTCTTTGCTCCGTTGACTTTGCGAATTGCCACTTCTTTCTTTCGTGCACGTGTATCGAGAGCCACTGTGCTGAATATGCTCATCGCGCAAATCAGGAGACTGACGCATCCCAAGATAAGACCTCCACCTTTTACGGCTTCTATGAATCCCATCAGCGGACATATCCTTTCGCGATAATTTGAAACTACCTTGTTTATGAGTTCCGGCTCCAATAGCCTTACTGTTTCATCAACGCTTTTTGCGAGAGAAGCACCCTTACCAGGATGAGGAATAAGCAGATACTCCATGAACTGGGCTTCTTCCCAATTTGGCATAATAAATACGAGCGACTCGTTTACTGCGTCGTATGAAATACTTTTGATGATTCCCTCGATGGGAAAAGTGATATCTGTATCACGTAATTCCTCGATGGTCAGAGCGTTGTTGCTGAGAATGCCCAATTCCTGAAATCGTCTGTATAAATTATCACTTATAAGCATATAGGCATCGCGATCAGTCTTTCCGTTGATCCATTCCACATTCATTCCAAGCTCTGTGATCAATGTCGGGTCATCGGTGAAATACGAATTGAAATAAGTGTGTCTGTTTAATTTCTCAACGACCTCTGGATTCTCTTTGATTTCATTTATGGATGTATAGGATGTACCGCATAGGAGGATTTTGTCAAGATCAGGAAGACGCTTGATTTCATCTAAAAGCTTTCCCTTTTCCGTAGCATACATTGGTTGAAAATATATATATTCCTTAAAATGATTGTCATTATCCGGAATATTGAAATCTTTTATAATCTTGTTTCCTCCATTTATAAGAATGAAAGAACCGCATATAAATACTATAGATATGACAATCTGAATGCCTAACATTATATTACGGAAGAGATGGTTGCGACTCCTTCGCATGCTTGATGCAAGTTTGCTTCCTTGCCTGTAGGTTCGGGACAATGCTATCCAGCCAACAAGACAGCAGACAGCAAGCAGTCCACTCCCAATTGTAATACTATAATGCCATAGATCACTGATGTTAAAGCCGATATTGTTGATAATCAGGTTAAGTTTCATGTCGCAGAAATCCTGCAACAGAATTCCGAGGATTATAGCCAGGATGGCAGCAAGGAAGATGGATACAAATATCTCAGTAAACATCAGTCCAAACAATCGTAGACGGTTCGCACCATTGACAATGCGAAGAGCTAATTCCCGACGCCTTATGTGAAACAATTGAATTTCTATACGTAAGAAACCAATGATTGCAGCCAAAAGAATGAGAGCTCCGACGAAATAACCTATCACTTGAATGGCAATTATCATGCGCAAATCATCTTTCTCTGATACCTTTTCCAACTCCACCTGCAATCCAAGAGGCTTTACGCGTCCATTTATCTCTTTTTCTAACTGGGCTTTCGTAAAGCCTTTCCTTAACACTACATCTATCCAGAAAGCAAAATAATAAGAACTGTCAAAATCACAATCTGATATATCATCAGAAAGGCAATAGTAGAGTTTATCATTATCCATCCATGATTCTACCGCGGAGAGCGATTTATATACGTCGACTATCGTTACCGGAATCGGCTGGACATTCCTGGTGGATGTCTGTACTGCTCCAATGGGGCTTTTATCAAGAAAGATACGTTTTGCGAAATCCTCACTTATAATGGCTTCCCCGGCTTTCAACACCCTGATCTTTTTGCCGGTAATAGCGGAGCGTAAGCCTGCATAGTCCGCGTAGGCCGGATCTATAATCGTCCCGTCTACAGATCCTTTGCGTATTGTTGAGTCCGCCAAATGAAAGTCTGCATTTATAGATACAGGGCTTCCGTTTGGAACGGCAATCTTCTCTACACATTTCGGCCCTCCATCCTTCTTGATGGCGCGGATTATTTCGTTATTGATCTTAATTCTTTGACCATCATCTTTGGAAATAAACTCCATCTGATAAGCTCTGTCGAAATATGTTTCATTGCATATAAACGGAAGCCGGAATCTCGTGATTAAAGAATGTGTGAAAGATAGCGTGACGATGCCTATGGCGATGCTGACCACACTGATGATGGTCTGAAGCTTATACTTCATCAGGTTTCTGACGGCAACCTTGAGATTGTGTAGAATAATGTTCATGGCTTTATCTTTGAATTATGATGCAAAGATAAGGCAATACGCCCTGATGACAAAGCATTTCCACCCTCCAAAATGCAGATTGTATGAAAATCATACACTTTCCTGTATGATTTTCATACAATCTGCGCGTTAATAACCTCTTTATGGGTTATTTTAGCATCGCATATAAAGTTATTGTTTAATATGCCTTTGTTCTTTCTTATTATCTTGATGATAAAAATATGCGGTACCAACAAGTGCTATAACTATAATTAAACCAAACATAAACATTGCGCCCATAATCAATCATTTTTTAGAGTTCCCATTTCTATTTCTTTTTATCCTTCTTATTTGTATTGGTTTATCTGAAGTCAGGAAAAGACCGCAAACAAGTGCTACTATTACTGATAATCCACCTCCAATATATAGAACCCATGTCTCTGCTCTTCCAAATACAGATGAAAGTATAACAGCAGTTGCTATATACTTAGCTATGTCCATCAGCCATTTGCCGAATTCTTTTCTCATATCAAAAGTTTTTTTATTCTGCAAATATAACTAATATTATTCATTAAACCAAAATAATTAAGAAATTGTTCACAAAAATAACTATACACATTTCTCTTTCGGCACTAATAACTCTAATAATATGTGTAAAATCCCACATTTCCCTAAAAAGACTCTATTCTTTTGCTATAATCTTTGACGGATTCACTTGCATCACCTTATGTATCTGCCAGCCTACGATGGTTGCTATAAGCAAGATTACTACGGAAATGCCTAAGATGATAGGCCAAAGAGGGGAGAGGGTGCTATCCGGTGAAAGTTCTGTCAGCATTGACTCCACTACCTGATTGAAAAGTATACATACCGGCACAGCGATAAATATTGAGACAACTATCATCACAAGATAAACCCTTCCGAACATCCGGTAAATATCCCGGCTCTTTGCCCCATTGACCTTACGGACGGCTATCTCTTTCCTTCGAGCTCTCGTATCGAGTGCAATGGTGCTGAAGATGCTCATAGCGCAAATCAGAAGGCTTACACAGCCCAATATCCAGCCTGCGGTTCTTACCGACTCTACTAATCCCGGAGCCTGGTTGGCTCTCTCCCGGTAATTGAATACTATCTTGTTTAAGAGTGCCGGTTCAAGACGTTCAAT
>JAIDTL010000019.1 GCA_029060725.1 Muribaculaceae bacterium
AATTAGTATTATTAGTCCTATTAGTCTTATTAGTCTAATTTGTCATCTTAGTCTAATTAGTCCTATTAGTCTTATTAGTCTAATTTGTCATCTAAGTCTAATTTGGCTAATCCGGATGATTGGGCTTTTTTTATGAGATTTTTTTGCTTTTGATTTTGTCATTTGTAAAGATTTGCATTGCATTTTGTGTGAATATTTTGAAATCTTTATGCTTTCGTCAATTGCATTAATTGCTATGTGTTAGCATAGCCTTTTCTTGGGATTCATATATTAGATTTTTTTGTAAATTTTTGTAATTTATTTTGAACTCTTTTGTTTTTGATATGTTTTATTTACGAAGCTTGATGATAAAGACAGCTTCATAGAAATAACATAAACCTATAAACAATTAAATCTTATAAAAACTATGGAACAGAACACAGCGCCCCTCCAGGGCATCAAAGTCGTTGACTTCACAGAGGTACAATCGGGTCCATCATGTACTCAAATGCTTGCCTGGCTTGGCGCAGACGTAATAAAAATCGAACGTCCCGGTGTAGGTGACGCTACTCGTAAAGAACTTCAGTTCAACCCAGATCTTCCAAGCTACTATTTCTTGCAGCTTAACAGTGATAAGAAATCTCTCGCTCTTGATGCTAAGACTCCTGACGGAAAGGAGATCCTCACAAAGCTTATCAAGGAATGTGATATCTTCGTTGAAAACCTTCACCCGGGTGCAATGGACAAGCTCGGCTTTAGCTGGGAGGTAGTTCACGAACTTAATCCTAAGTGTATCTATGGTACGATCAAGGGTTTCCCTCTTTCATCAAAATACAAAGATCTTAAGGCATACGAACCTATCGCTCAGGTGACTGCAGCTGCAGCTACTACTACCGGTTGGTATGAGGGTGAATACAATATTCCTACTCAGAGTGGTGCGGCTCTTGGCGATTCAAACACAGGTATGCACCTTCTTATTGGTCTTCTCGCAGCTCTTCAGCAGCGTAATAAGACAGGCGAAGGATGCTATGTATATCAGTCAATGCACAATGCATGTCTTAACCTCTGCCGTATCAAGACTCGTGACCAGCTTACTCTTGACAAGATCGGATATCTTACCCAGTTCCCGCAGTATCCTAACGGTAAGTTTGGTGATTGTGTTCCTCGTTCAGGTAACATCGAAGGTGGTGGTGTACTTGGTTGGACTTATAAATGTAAACCAGCAGGTGGATATGATTCTGAAATTGATGCCAACAACTATGTTTACATCATCCTTCAGAGAGGTGAAAAAGACTTCGAGCTTGCTTGCAAGGGCTTAGGTTTCGAAGATTGGTTGACCAACCCTGACTTCAACACTGCTGACGCACGTGACAAGCACAAACAGGAAATCTACGCACGTATCGGTGCATGGACTGCTGATAAGACCAAATATGAGGTCACTGAAATCCTTTCTAAGTATGGAGTGCCTGTAGGTCCGGTATTGTCTACTAAAGAAATCATGACAGATGAGAGCCTTTATGACGGCAACACACTCGTCCGCATCAACCAGGGTGGCGAAATTGGTGAATTCGTGACTGTAGGTTGTCCATTTACCTTGAGCAACTATCAGCCTACCTACGGACCGGCTCCTGAACTTGGTGGAAACACAGAAGAAATCCTTTCTTCTCTTGGATACACAGCTGAACAGCAGGCTGCCATGAAGGCAAACGGAACGACAGCTCCGCTGCCAAAACCAGCTGCAGCAGCTCCCGCAAAATAATAGAAATCACTTTTAGATCAGGTCTTTAAGGGGATTCCTTAAGGACCTGAAACTTTAAAAAATGAAATCACTAAACCACTATATAATCAATTAAAATCTAAGTATTATGGAAAATACAGCAACAAAATCGGCCGAGACCACAGCTCCAAAGTTTCCTGAGCAGGTGACCGGCATGTACATACTCGCAGAAAGCCTTAAGCGTCTCGGACTTATGGACGTATATGGCCTTGTCGGAATTCCGGTCACCGAAGCAGCATACGCAATGCAAAAGATCGGCATCAACTATTATGGTTTCCGTTTTGAGCAGCAAGCCGGTATGGCAGCCGCTACCCATGGCTACCTCACTAAGCAGCCTGGTGTGCTTCTGACAGTATCATCACTTGGCTTCCTCAACGGCTTGACAGCTACAACCAATGCGACAGTGAATTGCTACCCTATGATCCAGATTTCAGGTGCATCTGATCCTACAATGGTGGATATGGACATGGGTACGTA
>JAIDTL010000002.1 GCA_029060725.1 Muribaculaceae bacterium
ATGGTATCGGAAGTGAATATGTCATTAACTTTTCTCATGCTGCTTGATAATATATTTTTAATTTGATAGACTACTTATGAATTATGAATTATAAATTATGAATTATGAATGATAGTCGATGATTGATCAAACATGATTCAGATAGATTCCGAAGCATTCTAACAAAAAACAGGATTCCCCATTTGGAGAATCCTGTAATCTTTTTTTAAGAATGATATTAATAATTTTCTGGACGGAGCTCAAAGAAAGCTTGGGGATGACTGCAAACCGGGCAGATCTTAGGAGCTGACTTACCAACATGAATATGTCCGCATTCCAAGCACATCCACATGCGGTCACCGTCACGAGAGAAGACAATTCCATCTTCGATATTCTTAAGCAGAGTGCGATAGCGCTCCATGTGGGTCTTTTCGATTTGCCCTACCATCTCAAATTTCTTTGCGATTTCAGTGAAACCTTCTTCGCGTGCGATAGCTGCAAAGCGTACATACATATCGTCCCATTCAAATTCTTCGCCTGCTGCTGCATCAACGAGGTTTTGAGGAGTAGCCGGCACATCTCCATCGTGGAGATATTTGAACCAGAGTTTTGCATGAGTATGTTCGTTCTTGGAGGTTTCCTCGAAGATATCTCCGATCTGTTGGTAACCGTCTTTCTTAGCTTTTTTTGCATAGAAAGAATATTTCACACATGCTTGAGATTCACCAGCGAATGCTGCCAACAGACATTCTTCAGTCTTACTTCCTTTAAGTTCTTTCATATTCGTATTATAGTTTATAGGTTTGATTTTTTCCATTAAACACCATTAGATACTGAAAGGTTCATTATGAGAATTATCTTTTTCGTTTTCTCAACACTAAAATTCTTATTTGAATATTCTCACCTCAAAAATATTTTTTTTCAAAAGATTTGATTTCATTGATTTTATTGCTAATTTTGTATTCTTATTAACAAAGAAGTTGTTTCGACTTCAAATACAAAAATATTAAAATGAAATCACTTTATAAATTTAGTATAGGAATGGCGATTGCTCTGTCGGCAACTGTAACGGTTGACTCATTTGCCGGCAAGCCCGTTGAAATGCTTGCTTTCTCTATGCCGGATGGCAATGGAGGCTTAAAATTAGCATCCCGCAGTGCTTCAGACAAGGAATGGCGAACCATTGGAAACTTCCATTCTTTTCTCGGCTCAGATTATGGAGCATGGGGAAGCGGCAAAAAGATGCATAACGTCAAAATTGGGAAAGATGCCGATGGAGTCTTCTGGATAATTTTTAATCCTGATAAGAAAGGAGAAGTCGTGGCAATTACTTGTAGTCCTGATTTTGAGCACTGGAAACCACAAGAATACCGCCGAAGTGATTCAGACTATATGAAGGAACTACCCTCTTCCGTCACTTTTACTGATTTGACTGAAACAAATGTGCAAGGAAATGATGTGAAAGGTAGTGTGATTACTGTTGACTCTGACCTAATCGGACGTTTAGATGGATATGTGCATTATCAATCTATCAAGAATGCAAAAAATGATGAGAGGGCTGATCAGGACCCATGGAGATTCAAAGATTTAAAACCTCTGAAAGCCACTGTAACTCTTGATAAGAACGGTGCCAAATCAATTTCTTACAATTTTATAGGCATATTTTTTGAAGATATAAACTATGGCGCTGACGGAGGTCTTTATGCTGAGCTAATTCAAAACCGAGACTTCGAATATTCTGAAAAAGATCGCAAAGAATGGTCGCCATCTTCATATTGGGAATCATCAGACATGAATTTTCAAATAGACACCACAGATCCTATTCATCCCAACAATTCTCATTACGCTATCTGTCAGACATCAGGCAAACCCGGTAAGCTTTCTAATAAGGGCTTTGACGGCATAGTGTTGAAAAAAGGAGACAAATATATTTTTAATGTTTTCGCCCGTTCCGAAGCAAAGACCGGTCTTAAGGTAATCCTTACCGACAAAAACGGGAAGGTTCTTGCTCAAGGAAAAGTAAATGTGCCGGCAGGAAAAGAATGGTCAAAACTTAGTGCCACGCTTACATCAAAAGCCGACTGTAGCGACGCAATGCTGAAGATTGAGGTTCCAGCTAAGAGCACGGTCAATCTCGACATGATTTCCCTTTTCCCCGAAAAGACATTCAAAGGACGCAAGAATGGACTTAGAAAAGATTTGGCTCAGACCCTTGCCGACCTCCAACCAAAGTTTATGCGTTTCCCTGGAGGTTGCGTAAGTCACGGCAATGGTATTGACAATATCTACGACTGGAAAGGCTCCATCGGACCTCTTGAAGCTCGCAAGCCACTCCGCAATCTTTGGGGCTATCATCAGAATCGCGGACTTGGCTTTTATGAATATTTCCAATTCTGTGAAGACCTTGGAATGGAGCCACTGCCGGTGCTCGCTGCCGGAGTTCCCTGTCAGAATTCATCACTGCCATCCCACTATAGCCACGATAATCTTACAACAAATGGCCAACAATGTGGAATTCCTCTTGAAGATATGCCTGCTTATATTCAGGATATTCTTGACCTCGTAGAGTATGCAAACGGACCTGCGGATTCTGAATGGGGCAAAAAGCGTGCTGAAGCCGGACATCCGGAACCTTTTAATATGAAATATCTTGGCATTGGCAACGAAGACCTTATCAGCGAGGCTTTCAAGACACGCTTCAAGATGATACGCGATGCAGTGAATGCCAAATATCCCGACATCACGGTTGTGGGCACTGTAGGTCCATTCTTTGAAGGTTCCGACTATGAGGAAGGATGGGACTTTGCAAAGAAAGAAAATGTGGAGATAGTCGACGAGCACTATTATGTAGCACCGGGTTGGTATGTCAACAATCGCGATTTTTACGACAATTACGATCGTAAAGGTCCGAAAGTCTATCTTGGAGAATACGCTTCACATTATCCCGGCAGGGAATCAAACCTTGAGTGTGCACTATCCATTGGGCTATATCTGACCGACGTGGAACGAAATGCAGACGTTGTCACCATGACTTCTTACGCTCCTCTCTTATCAAAGAAAGGACGGACTCAATGGCGCCCGGACCTTATCTATTTCGATAATGAAAGCATATCTTTATCTCCTGACTATTATGTACAACAGATGTATGGTACTAATTCAGGAACCACTTACCTTCCCTCTTCAATTAAACTTCAGGAAAAGTGTTGTGGCAAGTGCGACAAATCGCCTAAAGATATCACAAACAATGATGTGACAAACAGATTCGGAGTGTCAACAGTGATTGACGATAAAACAGGCGATACGATTGTAAGGATAGCAAATATGCTTCCGGTTAGTATCGAAGTTAATCTTGACGGTTATCCTACAGGAAAAGCCCAGTTGACTACCCTTGCCGGTAGTCCACGCGATACTAAAGTGAAACCCACCACATCATCAATTGATCTTGCCGGCGTTGTGGAGGTAGCACCTTATTCATTCTCAACTCTAAGAATATTAAAAAACAAATAACCTTGTAGGGACGCACGGGCTTGTGCGTCCCTAAAAAATCCCAATTACCCATGAAGAAACTAACCTCAATTCTTCTGCTTGCCACCACACTTATCTTCGGAAGCGCATGCAAATCAAACAAGACAGAACATACTGAGACTCAGGATGGAAAGACTCTCGTGCTTTATTATTCACAGACAGGAGCAACTAAAGCTGTGGCTGAAGAATTGCAGAAACAGCTTGGATGCGACATTGACTCTATAGTGGCAGTCAATCCATACGATGGTGACTATGGACAGACTATCTCGCGCTGGATGCAGGAGTCAAAAGATAGTGTAAAGGTTGAAGTCAAGCCCATCAATGTCAATCTTGACGAATATGACACAATATTCCTTGGATTCCCAATATGGGGAGGCACGTATGCTCTTCCAATGTCGTCTTTCCTTGCTGATAATAAGCTTGAGGGCAAGAATGTCGTGACTTTCGCTACATTTGGTAGCGGAGGGATAGAAAAAGCGTCTATAGATGTTGCTGTTGCGCTCCCGGGAGCAGATGTGAAAGAAGGATATGGAGTGAGAAATGCCCGTGTAGCTAAAGCGCCACAAGAAATCAAGAGATTCCTGATAGAAAACGGCTACATTGAAGGAGAGATTGATGCATTGCCGGAATTCTCAGATCCTACAGATGTAAGTGACAAAGATGCGGTAATCTTTCATGCCGCATGCGACAACTATCAGTTTCCTCTCGGAAATCCAGTCTCAGTTGCCATGCGTGAGACTCCCGAGGGTCCCGAATATGAATTTGGAGTGAAATCTACAGCTCCTGATGGTTCCGAATCCAACTCTATCATCTACGTGTTAGCCCCTCAAGGACAGACACCTGAATTCACAAGAGTAGTGAGAGAATAACTTACGTATCCTTTGTATGCTCTCTGAGTCTTACGTTGTTGACTATGATTGTTATCAAAAACTCTTGCAAAAAGTAGCCCTGTGCTTAGGCACGGGGTTTGTTTTTTAATTTTTTTTGCTTAACTTTGCAGAGGAAATAACTCACATGTAATCCGATTGAAGGTATGACCGAAAGACGCTTCGTATCGCTAATCCTAATTTGGGCAATGGCAATGGCTATTGCAGTCCCCGGATTCTCCCAAAATCAGTATGACATTTTCATAGATTCTCTGAAGACTAATGTAAATAAGCAGGTATATGGGCAAAAATGGCATCGCGGAGGATATAGACACCGTGTGCCCTATCGCCATATCGTATCCACTCCTGTCATTCCCGACAGTGTGGATATGGCATATCATCAAAAGAAAAATTTCTGGAGAGCCGGTGCTGAGGTGGTCGGACTCAATGTCAGTCTTTGGGCTTTTGACCGCTACGTAAAGCATGGCGATTACGCATACATTTCTTGGGAAACAATAAAAGAAAACTTCAAGCACGGCTTCGAGTGGGACAACGATCATCTGATCACCAATATGTTTGCGCACCCCTACAATGGATCGATGTTTTTCAATGCAGGACGTTCAAATGGATTCAATTTCTGGCAGTCTGAACTCTTTGCGATTGGAGGAAGCGCAATGTGGGAGATGTGTATGGAACGCGAATACCCTTCCACCAACGACATAATTGCCACTCCGATTGGAGGAGCTGCCATTGGTGAAGTTTTGTATCGGGCTTCAGACCTCGTGCTTGACGATAGTTCCACCGGAAGAGAACGCTTCGGTAGAGAAGCAGCCGCATTTATCTTAGATCCAATGAGGGGCATCAATAGAATTGTGACAGGACAGGCTTGGAAAAAGAGATACTCTTCAGGCAGGCGTTTTGGACTTCCTCCTATTAGTGTAGAACTTTCTGTCGGACCTCGATTGCTTGCTATGATAGATAATGATGGATTCAAGGCAGGCGGGGCTGCGGAAGTTAATCTTGAATATGGCGACAGATTCGAATTGACTACAAAAGTGCCATACGACTATTTTTCTTTTCTATTAGAAGCCCAAATGGTGAAGACCCAACCACTACTAAGCAGGATCGAGATTATCGGTAGGCTTCTAAGTAAGGAAATTATCGATGAAGAAAGAATTAATATGAATATCGGGATGTATCAACATTTTGATTATTTTGACTCTGATACTATTCGGAATTTAGAAAATGATGAGATAATTCCCGAAAATGTTCCTTATAAATTTGGGACTCCCGCTTCTTTAGGAATTGGCACTATGATAAGATATATTCCAAATAGCCAAATGTCGGTCGATGGATTCGCTCATTTCAATGTAGTGGCACTTGCCGGAGTGTTGACGGATCTATACAGGGGAAATGATGAAAGAAACTATAGCTGGGGAGGCGGATATTCAGCTAAAGCTGGTTTGAACTGGGCTATGGCAAACGATAAGATATCAATAAAGATAGCTAATCAATTCTACCACATTTTCACCCGCAACAATTTTGACACCTCCAGCACTTGGATGACTCGCCCTAAAAGCGGAATAATACATATTGAAGGGGGCGATAATGGAGTCTCTACGTTCAATCATTTTGAAGCAAATGTGAACTTTAAATTAAAAAGTAATCTGTATTTTACGGAAGGTTTTGACATATATTATAGGCATACTTATTATAAAGACTTGGTGCTCAATGTAACAAATGACAATGGTGAACAAACAAGAATATCCAATTTAAAATGGAATAGCAAGCAGATAGGGGCCCATATAATGCTGACATATAAATTTTAATGATGCTACAAAAAATATTAAAGAGGAGGCTATTATGCTTCCTCTTTAATATTCTTCATGTACAAAAAAAACTATTTTGTATAAAACTCGATTACTCTGCTTATTGCCCTTTCACAGACCGGGCAGAATGTTGGATTATGATTGTCGCGCATCCGGCATGTCTCAACGGGCCGAAAAACACCTTTTGACTTATAGCCTCCCCCTTCAAAGACTCCGACCACGACCTCTCCACGCGTCTCATTGGCAGCATCTTTCATCTTGTCTTCTCGTTTTCCTCCTTTGTCGGTCCAAGGTGTAGGTACTTTCACTCCCGGCGTCAGCAGATCTTTCCATTTTGAATCAAAATCAACCATTGTCGTAATATTCTGTTCCCATGGTTCGATATCAAGAGGATACGTATCGGATTCTTCTTCAGTATAGAAATATTCATCAGCAAGTCCTGCAAAACTATGTCCAAACTCATGCACAGCTACCGGAAGAGTCAGATTATGGTCGGATGTAGCTATTTGATAGCAGTTATATATTCCACCTCCCCCATATTCAGGAGTATTCACAAGCACAAGTACATGCTCGTAAGGTATTCCTTCAAGTGCTTTATGTAATTTCCAAACTCTCGGAGTAGTTAGATAGCGAGAGGAATAAAAGGTGCTGAAATGAGATTCAAAAGCAGTGTCTTTCCATTGATTTTTAAGTGGTACAGTGACGCCACTGTCTTTAGATGGTGTCATTACAGCTACAACATTAAATTTGTCTTTATTAGAAGCAAACGGTTCGTAGCTCAGGATTTCATCAGCTATGATTTTTGCTTTACTTATAAAAGAATCCATTTCATCTTGTGTATATCCCTCAGCAAGAATTGCAATATCGATAGCTTCCGTTGGATCTCCACCTTTATGAATATATTTGTGAGATATTGGATTCTCACCGCGCAGTGCCACGAGTTCATCATCAGGCCTATAACGATGTGTGATTCTTCCTATTTCTTCATGTCTGTTTCCTCGCAAACTTACAGTAATGTCTGCCTCCTTTTTAGGAAGAGGCACAAGAAATGAATTTTCAAAAGACATATTTTTCTCCTTGGCTTCTGGAGTATAGATCCATTCCTGAAAAAGAGATGAGAAAGTATTCATATAAAGAGTATCGCCAGAAAGCGGATCTGTCACCAGGACGGTTCCATTTCCTGCTACAGGCACCTCTTTCAAACGTGATCTTCTTCCAGCCCAACCGGGTTGCTTCGTCTGGGAATCTATCAATAGATTTATTCCATCCGGGCCTCCACCTAATATATAATCAATACGAAGAGTACTGTCGCAGAAGTTTTCTGAAAAATCAGCCGCACTCATTGCTGAGGAAAGCCCAATGGCAATTGCAACTACAAAAATCCTATTCATTTTCATTTATTTTTGGTTTAATTGTTTAATCGTTTAATCGTTTAATTGTTTAATCGTTTAATCGTTTAATTGTTTATTACTCAATGTTTATTATTTATTGTTTAATCGATTGAGTTGTTGCTGAGGCTGCCTTTGACATTGTGACAAGATATACGCCTGTGAATATTAATATTACAGCAAATACTTTGGGGATCGAAAAATGATCCATGCCAAGAATTACACCTACTATAGTAGCTACTATTGGCTGAACGTAATTGTACATACCCACTATTGTTGGACGAAGATTTTTCTGTCCAATCATTATGCAGATATATGCCACGAAAGTCGCAAAAAAAACTATATATCCCACTCCTAACCATTCCTCAACAGTAATAGCACTCCAATCTGTAGTCTTTATAAAACTGATTGTAGCTGGCAGACCAACTATTGAAGCAGAAAGGAACATCCATTTCATCAGCGTAACAAGAGAATATTTCTTGATGAAATTTCTATATAGTGTAAGATAAAGGGCGTATGATAATTGAGCCATCAGGACAATAAAGTCGCCCAACGCAGGATTGTCACCACCCGCAATTGAACCTTTCCCTCCTAATACCAAGATAAGAGCTCCCGCTGCACCAAACACAATTCCTCCCGCTTTTTTGAGTGTGATCGGCTCTTTGAGGAAAAGCCAAGCCAGGAGCATCACCCACATTGGCATAGTTGTGGTGACTAAGGATGCCTCTCCCGGGGAAGTGTAGCTCACACCTATTATAAAACAACCCTGATTGAGGAGAATACCTATCATGCCTGCACCAAACAGACGCAGTTTATCTATTGCCGGCACATGCTCTTTTGGAGTGAACAGAGAAGTGAGCCAAAAAAGAATGGCGGCTCCAGCGATGCGAAAGTCCACCATTATTATAGGAGCTATGACACCGGATGCGAATACCAATTTGGCGACCGGCGACATAAGTCCCCAACACACGTTAGCCCCCAACATCGAAAGATGCCCTTTAAGATTAAAATCCGAATTCATCTTCATACCTTATAAAGAATTCGATCACCAATATCGAACTATTGTATAGATTATTTCAACTGCAAAATTAATCAAAATCCTTCATTTCGCCAAATCATGTTATAAGCAATGAAGAAAGAATAGATAAGTCACAAATTCCAATTGATAAAAATCTGATTTTGTAAAAAAAATTTTTGTAAGTCCAAATTATTTATTAACTTTGTAACCCAAAGAGGCAATTAAGCCATAAGCAAAAGATAATACCATAATATTCATACCATAAACACGACATCAAATGTACTTATTAGGTTACGACATAGGTACTTCCTCAGTAAAGGCAAGTATCGTTGACGCTGAAAGCGGAAAATGTGTTGCTACTGATTTCTTTCCGAAAACTGAAGCTCCCATCAAAGCCATTAAACCGGGTTGGGCAGAACAGAATCCGGAAAACTGGTGGGAATATATTAAGGAGGTCACTAAGAGCGTACTTGAAATCTCAAAGGTAAACCCTACTGACATCAAAGCTATTGGTTTTTCATTCCAAATGCACGGTCTCGTATGCATCGACAAAGACAGAAATTTACTTCGCGATGCCATTATCTGGTGCGACTCCCGTGCTGTGCCATACGGTCAGAAAGCATTTGAGGAGTTAGGGGAAGAAATATGTCTGAGCCACCTTCTTAATTCTCCCGGAAACTTTACTGCTGCCAAGCTTGCTTGGGTGAAGGAAAATGAACCTGAAGTTTTCGAGAAGATTTACAAGATAATGCTCCCTGCCGACTATATAGCAATGAAGATGACAGGCGAGATATGCACTACTCCAGAAGGCATCTCCAACTATGTGCTTTGGGACTTTAAGGAAAATGCTCCTGCAAAGTTCCTTATGGACTATTTCGGTTTCGATATGGAAATTCTCCCTGAAGTGAAACCTACCTTCAGCATCCAGGGACGTCTTCTTCCGGAGCCGGCTAAAGAACTTGGTCTCGAACCAGGAACTCCGGTGACTTATCGTGCAGGCGACCAGCCTAACAATGCCCTAAGCCTGAATGTATTCAATCCTGGAGAAATTGCAGCAACCGGAGGCACTTCCGGAGTAGTTTACGCCATCAATGGCAAGATAGATTGCGATCCCAAATCCCGTGTAAACTGTTTTGCACATGTAAACCATTCTGCTGAAGAACCACGTGTCGGCGTGCTCACCTGCATCAACGGCACCGGAATTCTCAACAGCTGGATCAAACGCAACATTGCAGATCCGGGAATGAGTTATGAAGATATGAATCGTATGGCTGAATCAGTTCCAGTAGGAGCTGAAGGCATTAGCATCATTCCTTTTGGTAACGGAGCTGAAAGAATCTTGCAAAATGAAGAAATTGGTTGCTCTATCTTTGGAATTAACTTCAATATCCATAATAAAGCTCACTTGATGCGAGCTGCGCAAGAAGGTATCGTATTCTCCTTTATGTATGGTATTGAAATAACAGAGGCTATGGGAATTAAGGTAGACACTATCCATGCCGGTCATGCTAATATGTTCCTAAGTCCGCTCTTCCGGGAGACACTTGCAGCCGTAAGCGGCGCCACTATTAAGCTTTATGAAACTGATGGAAGTGTCGGAGCAGCGAAAGGCGCCGGCATAGGGGCTGGTATCTACAAGGATAATAATGAAGCTTTTGCTACCCTCAAGAAGATCACTGAGATTAATCCTCCAGCCGACCGCAAGCCCTATTTGGAAGCTTACAAACTCTGGAAAGAGCGCCTCAGCCAAGTCAATCCATAAGCCCTTAAAGTACTTAATGACCTTAAAGACCTTACAATAAAAATAACCAAAATAAAAATTACAACAATGGCACAGAAAGAATATTTCCCTAATATAGGGAAAATCAAATTCGAGGGCACTTCAAGCTACAATCCCCTCGCCTATCGTTACTATGACGCTGAGAAAGTAATTCTTGGCAAACCAATGAAAGAATGGCTCAAGTTCGCTATGGCTTGGTGGCATACTCTCTGCGCTGAGGGTGGCGATCAGTTTGGTGGCGGCACAAAGAAATTCCCTTGGAATGTAGGCGAAACTGCAGTAGAACGTGCTAAAAATAAAGTTGACGCCGGCTTCGAAATTATGGATAAGCTCGGTATAGAATACTTCTGCTTCCACGATGTTGACCTCGTAGACGAAGGTAGTTCCGTAGAAGAATATGAAGCTAACCTCAAGGAAGTGGTAGCATATATCAAAGCTAAGATGCAGGGCACTAACATCAAGAACCTTTGGGGTACTGCCAACGTATTCGGAAACGCTCGCTATATGAATGGAGCTGCAACCAATCCCGACTTTGACGTCGTAGCTCGTGCAGCTGTACAGATCAAGAATGCCATTGATGCTACTATTGAACTCGGCGGTCAGAACTACGTATTCTGGGGTGGTCGCGAAGGCTATATGAGCCTTCTTAATACTGATCAAAAGCGTGAGAAAGAGCACCTCGCTACTATGCTCACAATGGCTCGTGACTACGCACGCAGCAAAGGCTTTACCGGCACATTCCTCATCGAACCTAAGCCAATGGAGCCAAGCAAGCATCAATATGACGTAGACACAGAGACAGTAATCGGTTTCCTCAAAGCTCATGGTCTTGACAAGGACTTCAAGGTAAATATCGAGGTTAACCACGCAACTCTTGCAGGTCATACTTTCGAACACGAACTCGCTGTTGCTGTAGACAATGGTATGCTCGGAAGCATCGACGCTAACCGTGGTGACTACCAGAACGGTTGGGACACTGACCAGTTCCCAATTGATAACTATGAGCTCACCCAAGCTATGATGCAGATCATCCGCAATGGTGGACTTGGCAATGGAGGTACAAACTTCGACGCTAAGACTCGTCGCAACTCTACCGACCTTGAGGATATCTTCATCGCTCACATTGCAGGTATGGACGCTATGGCTCGTGCTCTTGAGTGCGCAGCAAACGTTCTTGAGAAGTCTCCTTACAAAAAGATGCTTGCTGATCGCTATGCTTCATTCGACGCTGGCAAGGGTAAGGAATTTGAAGAAGGCAAGCTTACTCTCGAACAGCTCGCTGAAATCGGCCGTGAAGTCAACGAGCCGGCTCTTACTTCAGGCAAGCAAGAGCTTTATGAAGCTATCATCAACATGTATGCTTAATTTTTAATTAAGAATTTAGAATTAAGAAATCAGAATTTTTTGATTAGACTCTGATTCCTATATCATTCTATCTTAATGTAAATAATTCTATCTCTATTAATAGATAAAATTGCTTGGGAAGGCAGAAATCCTGCCTTCCCTTTTTTCAATTTATTTAGGTCGGAGACCTCATGTCTATGATTATGACTCGATTTTTATTTGCTTCTTTCATAGCTTTCATATCTCTTTTTGCTTTTGCCGAAAGAAGCGACTCCCAACTTTGGCTTCCTAATACCAAAGCTGGCACCACTGTTGAATATAAAGGAAAGAACCCAAATGCTATCAAAGCATCAGAAATTCTCAAAAAGCATGCTCCCGACGATTACTTTTATAGTATCAAACTGATTGAAAAAAAACAGGGCTTCGATAATAATGAAGCTTACACCATATCTGTCGATAGTCTCAACCATACCTTGACTGTATCGTCTCCAAGCGGACAAGGTCTGCTATATGGTGCTTTGTCTCTATATCGCACATCGTCATGCTATGACCGATCTGATTCCCCGAAAAACGCATTGAGAGTCTTGAACCATTGGGACAATCTTGATGGTACAATTGAAAGAGGCTATGCCGGCAAAAGCATCTGGAATTGGGATTCCCCTTTGACAGACGAACAAATATCTCTTTATCACAAATATGCTCTTGCAAACGCTATGGCAGGCATCAACGGCACTGTACTCAACAATGTCAATGCATCTCCTATTATGCTTACAAATGATATTCTAAAGCGAATTGCTGAAATAGCAGATATATTACGACCATACGGCATGAAGGTATATTTGTCGGTAAATTTTGCCTCTCCAAGCGTAATAGGAGGGCTTAAAACTGCTGATCCTCTAAATAAGGATGTTGCTAAATGGTGGAAAAATAAGGCTAAAGAAATATATGCTTTGATTCCTGACTTTGGTGGTTTTCTCGTAAAAGCAAATAGTGAAGGGCAACCCGGACCATGCGATTTTGGACGTACTCATGCCGAAGGCGCAAATATGCTTGCAAAAGCACTTAAACCATACGGAGGAATTGTTATGTGGCGAGCTTTTGTATATTCCCCTTCCGATCCTGACAGAGCAAAGCAAGCATACGCTGAATTCAATCCGCTGGATGGTAATTTTGACAGCAATGTGTTGGTGCAGGTCAAGAATGGTCCTGTAGATTTTCAACCTCGTGAACCATATAGTCCTCTTTTCGACGGAATGAAGAAGACACCTCTTATCGCAGAACTCCAGATCACACAGGAATATCTTGGCCACGCGAATCATCTTGCTTATCTTGCTCCAATGTGGGAAGAATTCTTTGAGGAAGCTCCTCAGGACAATGTGAAAGGAGTGGCAGGAGTTGCAAATATCGGTGATAATGAGAATTTCTCGGGGCATCCTCTTGCTCAAGCCAATTGGTATGCTTTCGGACGCCTTGCTTGGAATCCGGAAATGAAATCGGAAGATATCGTAAAAGAATGGGTTGAAATGACACCTTGGCTTAATCTTAATGATAGGCAAAAGTCGGATTTTTCAGAGATGATGTGCAGTAGTAGAGAACATGTAGTCGATTATATGATGCCGATTGGACTGCATCATCAATTTGCATGGGGACATCATTATGGTCCGCAACCTTGGTGTGAGATCCCGGGAGCAAGAGCTGATTGGTTGCCAAGCTATTATCATAGAGCAGAAGCTAATGGCATTGGTTTTGACCGAACTCAGTCTACAGGCAGTGGCGCTACAGCTCAATACCCCTATCCTTTTAAAGAAATGCTTGAAAATCCCGAGACTTGCCCTGAAAAATATCTTCTTTGGTTTCACCATCTTGACTGGAACCACCCTCTTTCTTCCGGAGAAACAGTATGGGAAGCACTCAATCGACATTACGATTCGGGAGTCGCAGGTGTTGCTGAAATGCGAGAGACTTGGCAGAATCTCGAAGGTTGCACTGATCCTGACATTTACAAGGACATAGAAAATCGTCTTTTGACACAACATAAGGATGCTATTTGGTGGAGAGACGGATGCCTTGAATATTTTGGCAAAATAGCCGGATTGAAGCCCAGCAAGCTTTCAATGCACACTCTCGATGAGATGATTCCTGTAGAATTAGGTATCGACAACTACACTAACCCATCGAAAGAACTCCTCGACTCAAAACGCTAATCTTATCAATTGTAGGGACGCACGGCTCGTGCGTCCTAATATTATTCCTATCTTATGAATAAGCATATTATCATAGTCTTGATGTTCTTGTCTTTCTTTATATCAACCTTGGCATCTCAGACTCCACGTACCCCCTCTTATCTCATCCTGGGTGGAGAATTAGGAAATTCCTCTGCATCATCGAAGGAAGATATCAATGCCATCTTTCCGAAACTAAAGGATATGGGGCTAAACACTGTCCTCATGCCTGTATACTGGGAACTTATAGAACCGACGGAAGGCAACTTTGATTTCACACTTATTGATGAGGCGCTGACCAAAGCTGAAGAAAACGATCTAAAACTCGTATTGCTATGGTTTGGTGCATGGAAAAATTCTATGAGTTGCTACGCACCGGCTTGGGTCAAGACTAATACTAAGAGATTTCCACGAGCAGTGACAGAATATGGAAAACCTCTTGAAATCTTAAGCGCATTTAGCGAAGATGTCCTAAAGGCTGATCTCAAAGCTTTCAATGCTTTTCTCGACTATCTGAAGACTCATGACAAAGACAACAGAATAGCAATGATCCAGATAGAGAATGAAATAGGAATGCTTGAGTCACCCCGCGACCATTCGAGACTTGCCAATAAAGCATATTCAAAAGGAGTTCCAGAGGCTTTAGCTAAAAAACTCAAAGTCAAAGCGGGCTCTCCTTGGAAAGATCTTGCAGAAGAAAATGATTATGCTGATGAAATGTTCATGGCTTGGTACTATTCGCAATATGTTGAGAATCTTGCCAAGGCTGCACGAGAAAAACTTCCAGCCACTCCACTTTATGTAAATGCCGCTCTCGACAGCCGCGGTCGTCGTCCGGGACAATATCCATCTGCCGGCCCTATTGCCAGATTGGCAAATATCTGGAAAGCAGGAGCTCCATCAATAGATTTCATAGCTCCTGATTTATATGACCCTCCATTTGCACCATGGTTTCTTCAATACGATTTTCCGGATAATCCGCTCTTCATTCCTGAAATAAGGAGATCTAAAGATAATGGAACCCAAGCTCTCTATGCCATTGGCGAGCATAACGCCATAGGTTTCAGCCCATTCTCTATAGAGAACGCCTCGGAGGAAGAAGCCAAGAGGCTTAAGCAAGCTTATACCCTTTTAAAAAAACTTAAGCCGTACTGCTCCACAAAATTTGAGAGCTACGGTCTTCTATTCGACTCACAAAATGCAAAAGAGTCAAAAGTAACAGAAAAAGATGGAAAAAAGACTATCTCCAATCATTTTTTCACTCTTCCGTGGGATAGTCGTGCCACTGACGGAAGCACTTGGCCTGACGGAGGGGGAATTATCATAGAGCTTGGTAAAGACGAATTCTTGATAGCTGGAACCGGAATAGTAGTAAAATGGGAATCCTCCAATGAATCAAATATAGACAAGAGACTCGGAGAAGATGGTTTTTTGCTTTCAGGGGAAGATGCTAATGAATCCAAATGGAATGGTAAAGAACGTATTGGAATTCTTAGCTGTGATGAAGTTGACATCAATCCAGACGGTACTTTCAGGGTCATCAGGCGCCTTAACGGAGACGAGACTCACCAAGGGCGTCATGTCCGTATAGGAGTAGACGATTATAAAGCTCTCCACGTAAAACTATACCGTTACTAATAGCGATTAACTATGAACTATTAACTAAAAGGCGGATAATAATCGAACGTCTACAATTGGCATAAAATAAAAGAAGGAATCCTCAAAGTGAGAGTTCCTTCTTTTATTCTTATTTGTTTATCTAATTTATTTCTTTACAACCTTACCATCTATGATATAGAGTCCGGAGGGAAGATCTGAGAATTTAATATTATCGGGATACTTGAAACCATTTATAGTGTAGATTCCTTTCACTGTCTGACGCTCAGTTACAATTTCATCGACACCTGTGTGGTCAATTCCACCAAGACCTTTCACTACACCCGCGTATGCATGCTTGCGATAGAATGTTCCATTGGTCCAGATACCGACCGGAGTATTTGCACGCCATCCGCTATTGGCCGGTGAATCAGTAGGACACCAGAAGCATATACCCCACTGTTGTTCTGCCGGGATAAGGCGAAGATATTCCTTGATGATCCACTCATAGTAATCAGCCATATTCTTATGTTGCTTTTCTGTCATCTCTCCGGTCGGTACATCCCTTCCGCTTGCATTTACATACCCCATATCGAATTCACTTACTCTGACAAGTTTTCCGGAAGCAGCCATCAGCTTGAACATGTTGGTGATAGCGTTCTTTTTGCTGTTCAAAGTGCCACTGTTTTCATAATATGATATGTGCATCTGGGTGCCAATGCCGTCAATGAATGTCACGCCATCTGCTTCCCATTTCTTGATCCAGTTGATTAGAGATTTGAGCTTTTGGTTTCCGTCCCAGTCGCTCTCGAGATTATAGTCGTTGATGAAGAGTTTGATATCATCCGGTCCGTATTGACGAGCATACTTGACAGCGGTGCGCACGTATTCAAGATCACCCATGTGATCTTGCCAGTAGAATGCATCGCCACCTACATCCCAGGTCGCTTCTCCGTTGAAACCTTCGGAGTGCTGAAGTGTATAGTTGCCGCTGCCGTCATTTCCGCCTCCTGAAATAGCCTCGTTCACCACATCCCATGCTTTTACTTTGCCACCGCAGGCATTCATCATTCCTTTGATCCATTTCTCCATTGCATTGCTGAGAATTTCACATTTTTCTGCCTTGGTAAGAGGGGTCTTTTGAGGATATTTCAGATAGAATGAGCTTTGATCGATTTGTGGAGCAATAATTCCACCACCGGCTTTTTTCATTTTGAAAGACTCAAGAACATCTCCGTCGATGCTACCATTTGACAGTTTCTCTACTCCTCCTATCTTCAGACTGATATTGTCAAAATAATAAGTATTTGCATCTGTTAATTCGCTTAGATTGAAGGCTATTGACTTTCCTCCTGCAGCAAATTTGCCGGATACTGTGATTGTCTTCCACTCGGTGGTGAAATTGATATTGCCAAATGCATTATAGTCTACGTAAGAACCCGGAGCAGTGTGTATTTGAGTTGAAGCGAATGCCGGTTTGTCGGCACGGACATCAGCTGTAAACACATAGCTTTGTCCTGCTGAGAAAGAAGAGGGACATACTATCCAAAATTGATTATCCCATACCTCTGATTTCTTTGCAGAAGCCTCAACTTTCAGATATCGGCGATCTTCATTTATTTTCAGTGCACCTACTTTATCAATTACGCTTATATTACGAATGTAGATATCTCCGACAAAATCACCGCATTGCAGAAGCAAGAACGGATTGTTGACGGGGCTATTGTATGTAACACTCACTTCCTGCCATTCTGTGGTAAACTTAAAGTCTTTGTTGCTTCCGCTACCCCAATCTCCAAGTTTAGAATGCATAGTGCCGTCAGCAGAACCCTTTATTTCATATATAAGAGTATATGTCTTCCCGGCATCTGTAGGGATATTGTCGTAAGCTACAAATTGCACATCGTAGGAGTTTGGAGTTTTCGTAGTAGTATGGATATTCAATCCATTAGCAGAAGAAAAATTAAGGGAGAATCCAAATTTACTTTGATCACCGGACCATCCTACATTCTGCTGGCTCCTGAAATCCTTGGAAGCGATTGTCATATCCACCAAGGTATCAGGATTTTCAAATGGTAGTGCCGGCTTGTCTTTAATCAGTCCTCTCAGCCATCCATTAGGTTGCTGAGAATGCCAAGCGAGAGTGTGACCATATACGTTGATGCCTGCTTTCTCAGCTGCATTCACATAGTTGGTCACTGTAGTGAAATACATATTACCGTTATTATCGACGCAACTTGCCATTTTCATGGCATTTCCGGCTACAGTCTCCGTAAAATTATCGTTGGTCATACCGGACACTGTCTTATTGTTCAGATAGTCATTGACTGTAGTGCCTATACCAAGTTTAAAGTTAGGATACTTGTCGTAGTCAATATAATTCTTGAGGGGAGCGTAATCCTTCAAGTAATCATAGTTGGAGTCTTTAGGGTTTCCCTGCTCATAGTTTTTAAGAGTCTGACCCGACACAATTAGAGCAGGAAAAGTTGCAATTGTTGTTAATAATAATTTTCTCATGGTTTTAATCTTTTGCTTCAATCTTTTGCTTTTGCAAAATTATAAAAAATTTTTTATTTTTAAGTATTTTATCCAAATTTTTATTAATTTTGCATCGTGATTCCGGAGAGGATAGCCTCTCTATCCTCTAAGGCTCACTCAAAATACAGGTAATAAGCTAAACTTTACAATCTTATGGGAGGTTTTTTTGGCGCAGCCTTAAAACGAAAGTGTGTCAACGACATCTTTTACGGCGTTGACTATAACTCACATCTCGGCACTCGCCGTGGAGGTATGGTGACTTACGATCCGGAGGAAAAACGGTTTTTCCGTTCGATCCACTCGCTCGAAAGCTCATATTTCCGAACTAAGTTTGAGTCAGAGTTGCACAAATACAAAGGCAACATGGGTATCGGTGTAATCAGTGATACAGACCCACAACCAATCACTATCAATTCGCATCTTGGGCGCTACTCTATTGTCACTGTAGCCAAGATCGACAATCTCGATGAGCTGGAGAAAGAGCTTCTTGACAGTGGCGCTCACTTTGGAGAATTAAGTTCAGGAATGACAAACCCTACAGAACTTGTAGCCCTCCTAATCAACCAAGGCCGAACTTTCGTAGAAGGTATTGAAAACGTCTACAACAAAGTGAAAGGTTCTTGCTCGATGCTAATCCTCACAGAAGATTCTGTAATCGTTGGCCGTGACAAACTTGGCCGTACTTCTATCGTAATAGGAGAAAAGGAAGATGGATACGCTGTCAGCAGCGAATCTACCTCTTTCCCTAATCTTGACTACCGTCTTCTTCGTGATGTAGGTCCTGGCGAAATTGTAGAATTAAAACCTGATGGAATACGTCAGCTACGCAAGCCAAACAAGGAAATGCAAATATGTGCTTTCATGTGGGTTTACTATGGATTCCCTACCTCTACATACGAAAACCGAAATGTGGAAGAAGTCCGCTTCAAGTCAGGATATGCACTCGGTCAGCAAGATCAGGAAACTGAAATTGATTGTGTGGCAGGTATTCCTGATTCCGGAGTAGGTATGGCTCTCGGATATGCAGCCGGACACGGCACTCCCTATCAGCGTTGCATTTCAAAATACACTCCTACATGGCCGCGGAGCTTCACTCCTTCAGATCAGTCGATGCGATCTTTCATTGCAAAGATGAAACTCGTTCCTAACGAGGCTATGCTCAAAGGGAAACGCGCTCTTTTCTGTGATGACTCTATCGTTCGTGGCACTCAGCTAAACGACAATGTGAAAGTGCTTTTTGATTGTGGAGCTAAAGAGGTGCACATGCGCATTGCCTGCCCTCCTCTCATATATGGTTGCCGCTATCTCAACTTCACTTCATCAAAATCAGAAATGGAGCTCCTCACTCGGCGCATCATTGAAGAACTTGAAGGGGATCCCAATGCTCATCTGGATGAATATGCCAAGACCGGAAGCTGCCGTTATTGCAAATTGGTAGAAAAAATGCGTGAACGATATGGCCTAACCTCCCTCAAATTCAACACACTCGAAAACCTGATTGATGCGATCGGTCTGCCTAAAGACCAAGTGTGCACTCACTGCTTTGACGGGACCTCTCATTTCTAATCAAAAGCAGAAGATAAATACTATAAGTAAGATTGATATCTAAGGCGAGAGTATAAGACCCTCGCCTTTTTTCGTTTCGATTAAAAAAACTGAAATTTCTTTGATATTTTGCGAAAAAAAGATTAAATTTGCGAGGATTAAAATTTAAGTTTTTTTCTTCTTACTCACATGATTGATACTCTTACATCTTTCGACCAACAATTATTGCTTTTTTTTAATAGCCATCATACTCCATTTATGGATGAATTAATGGCTCTAATCACTGGAAAATGGATCTGGATTCCGTTCTATCTTATACTTATAGATCTATTATTTAAAAAATTGGAGCCCAAATATGCGATTATGACTCTCATCGCCGTTATTCTTGCTATAGTGATGGCAGACCAATTTTGCGCAAGCTTTATACGCCCCATTGTGGCAAGACCACGTCCTTGTAACCCTGAAAGCCCAATCGTAGAGGCTATCACTATAGTCAAAAATATTCATCCTGGTGGTTATAGTTGGCCTTCTTGCCATGCTGCCAATACTTTTGCATTGGCTACTCTTCTTTCATGCGTCATGCGGTCAAGAAAATTTACGTTGATGATGTTTGGATGGGCGATAATAGTCAGTTATTCACGCCTTTACTGTGGGGTGCACTATCCTTTAGATATCCTCTGTGGAGCTGCCTTTGGATGTATATTCGGATACCTTGCTTTAGTGATTGTATATCAACTTTATATTATAATACCCAAGATTTTTAAGTCTACTCACAAGTCTTGACCAATCTAATCTCTATGCGTCAGAAAATTATTATCTTAGGAATCTTCCTTTTTATTTTAGGCATATTCGGACTTTTTGCCCAAAAACCTGAACTATTTTGGGGCGTTGACATGTCGGCTGTTTTCGACAACCGAGAAGGAGATACGCAACACGCACAAGCAAAGACATTCTTCCAGACCCAGCTTGCTCCGGAAATAGGCCTCAGCCTTAATAATGACAGTCATCGGATAGCCGCCGGCGTAGTATGGACTCAACCCATTGGCAGCGAATGGGAAGGATATAGACTGTCTCCCACCGTCTATTACCGGTATCAGTCAAAAGGTCTTCGGTTTGCTATGGGTATGTTTGGAAGAAACCAACTTTATGCCGATATGCCTAACTATATCTGGAATGACTCTGTCAAATATAGCCAGAGGAATATTCGAGGTGCTATGATCGCATATCGCAATGAAAAAGGTTATGTACAAGCCTTTCTTGATTGGCGCGGCATGCAGACGCACACCCAACGAGAGGCTTTCAATATAATAGCATCAGGTGAGCGAGGCTATGCACATGGCAAATTCTTTTGGGGAGGGCTGATTATGCTTAATCATCTCGCGAAAGACAAGACTCACAATCCTGATCAATATGTAGTAGACAATATTCTCTATAATCCCTATATAGGTATTGATATTGCCAAAATAGCAGTCAACAATCCATTAGACTCTTGTTCTTTTCGAATTGGAGCACTTGGTGGTTTATCACGAGACAGAAGCGATATGGAATGGAAAACTCCTGTAGGACTTTGGGCAGACCTTGATGTAGCATGGAAATTCCTTGAATTGGAAAATACTTTCTATGCGGGAGGCAAATTATTTCCATTATATGGCAAATTCACGTATATACTTGACCAAGGTGAACCATATTATGCCGCATCTCTCTACAACCGCACTTCAGTCTCCGTCGTTTTCCTAAAAAGGTCTTTCATGTCGCTTAAAGCGTCTCTTGACTTTAACATAGCTCCCTCACATTTCAATTTCTATCAACGAGTGATTCTGTCATTCTCTATCTGATATTTAAAAATTCTTACTGATATTATAAAAAGGAGACTTCACATTCGAAGTCTCCTTTTACTTAGTTAGTCAGATTATAGTATATAGTATTTGTTTATGATATTCATCTTGGTCTATTTCCTCCCGGAAAGCCTCCTCCACCTCCGGGTCCTGCAGAAGAGCCAATCGTAGTAATGGTTCCTTTGATTGTAAAAGAGCCTATAGAAGTGCCATCGCTCCATACTCCACCTTCTTGCCAACCATTCCATTTGTCATTAGCACCTGTTAACTTGCCGTTTGAACTTACTTGATAAGTAGCTCCTTCATTGAGGTCTTTTGAACTGAAGAATAGGCTTCCATTGATAGAGCGTGGTAGGTCGAAGGTCATTATCGGTTTTCCATCTTCTCCTAATATTGCGATTGTCTGTCCTTTAACAAATTGCAAGCCATTATATATTAAAGTCTTTTGATCGCTTGAAGAAGCGGGAGATATTGCAGCTCCAGCTATACCTATCAGAGTGCCTCCATTCACTTTAAAATCGTTTGAACGATCGCAATCGAATGCCTCTTCGGGAGCACTACTGCCATTTGATATGGTGACACCACCATTAAACGTCATCGTGCCGTTGGAGTCTATTCCATCATTGTTGATAGCGTATGCATAAACACGGCCACCATTTATAGTAATAGATTTAGCAGCATTGATCGCGTCATCGTATGCATAAACGAAGATATTTCCGCCATTGACAGTCAAATCTGATTTGCTCTCAAGTCCTTCTGACCCATCACTAACACCTGTCACCATAATGTTGACTGTTCCATCTTCTATTGTAATGTTTCCGTCAGCTTTAATTCCTTTCGGTGAAGAATCAAGATCAAGAGCGGCATTGTAGATATACTTTCCTCCGGTCGTAACGACTGTGGTCTCACCACCTGTAATATTTAGATCCCCGTCAGCGTTAATGCCCTTACCACCGGTTCCACTGCTCTTTATGGAGATTGTTCCTCCACTGATGATTACATTTCCATCAGTTTTGATACCCGCTGCTGAAGAAGTGTCGTTTTCATCAGTATCATAGATGGCATCGCCTTTTGTATTCAGGTCAAGTTGCCCTCCCCTAATTTCTACATGATAGTCGGTCTTAATACCCTTTCCGGCTTCAGATTCTGAAAGAGTGTAGATAAATCCTCCGGCTATAATGACACCTATATCGTCCGTCTTGTCGCCCTTTATATGGATGGCATTCTTAACTGCTTCGGTCACTGCAATTGTAACTCCCGGGCGAACGTACATATATCCATCAGAGGCAATGCCATGTTTATTTTTGCCTGCAACTATTAAACTTCCGGTCCCACTGAAAATAAGATTTCCTTCACTAAAAAAGCAACCTTTTCTATCTTCACTTTCAGAAGAGTTTCCATTGAGATAATAATAATCGTCAGAATACTTGGTTGCATCGGTTAATTTGTTTTCTGTGCCTGATGCAAGATTTACGAAAAGACGTTTTTTACATTGGTTGTTGATTGCAGGCCCGCTTTGAGATTTGAGCTCAACTCCATTAAGGTTGAGAAGGGTCTTTTTCTCTCCATATATTTTAAGAGAACCATTGTCGCTCTTTCCGCTGACGTTAATCTCAACACCACTCACAGAATTGGTAAGCATGTCTATGACAACGTGGCTCCCGTTGACAATTGATATGATGTCTGAGCAATCTGTTTCTACGGTAGCGTTTTCTCCTGAATATGAGACATTAACCTTATTCTTGAATTTGTTGGCTTCCCAGTAGATATCTTCGTCAGTGCCAACTATATCTTTGTCGGCATCAGTTGCGGTCTGTCCTTGATATGGAAGTATCTGGGTATCGAAATCCGGCATATTTCCATCATCATTGCCTGGATTGCCAGGCATACCGGGGCCATTACCCCATTCCGGTGGCATATCAGGAAAGACCGGCTCGTTTGTTGAGCACGAAGCAAGTGCAAGCACCGATGCTATAGTTAGTATTGTTTTGATCTGTTTCATTTTGTAGTTAATTAGGATTATTAATTTTTCATTGTCTATGCTCTTCTGCATTTCTGTTAGGAGCGGGGGGCAATTGGAACATCCTTTTCAGTTGTTCATTACGGATAGCTTGCCATTTAGAGAAAGCATCAGGATCTTTTTTTAATATCTTTTGCATTGACTTGACAAGTTTTTCCTCTTGTTTGTCACGCTTCTTCTCCATTTTTTTGATATCTTCCGGTTTAGGAGCTGCTCCTTTTGGATTATCATTGTCCGGTCTACCGGGACGCTGTCCGTTGAAATTAGGATGACCGTCATGATGACCACCTGGATGTCTACCACCAAATCCTGGTCCATTGCCAGGTCCCCCGTTACCCGGTCGATTCCCCATTGGTCCACCTTGGTGTCCTCCTCTGGGAGGAGCTGGCATCATATCATTGTTAGATTGGTTTCCGAAAATAGCCTTATTATATTTTTCGTATGCTGAATAGACTTTTTCAAACTGTGAATTATCGAGATTGAGCTGTTTTCTCACCTCATCCACCTGCTCGTAGGTAGAATGAGGTTGCATACCCATTGGTTGAGCGTATGCTGCTATGCAAATTAATGCTGAGAATGTGATTATAAGTATTCTTTTCATTCTTTTCAGAGTTATTTGATTCTCAATGCAAAATTAACTTTGAATGAAAAGTTTTGCAAAAAAATTCTGCATATAGGCTATTATTTAGTGTGAAAAGCCGATTTATTCGGTTAAGAATTTTTGGTCTTAACTTTATTTTACAAGTATGATAAGGAGATACAAATCGAAGCTATTAATCGAAGAATTTCATAAAAATTGGGGTTTAATTTGTATATTACTAAAAAAAATGCTATTTTTGCATTTTAGAATTAATCAACCTATCTAAGATATAATCTAAAACATGAAAGTTCTAAACAAACTTACTGCACCTAAAGCTACGGCTCCCGAGAGAATCATCCAGTTTGGCGAAGGTAACTTCCTACGTGCATTCGTAGACTGGATCGTAAAGAATATGAACGAGGCTACTGACTTCAACTCCTCAGTAGTGATCCTTCAGGGCACTCCCGACGACTTCGCAATGAAGCTTCTCTCTGCCCAAGACTATATGTATCACGTCAATCTACAGGGTCGTCTGAATGGGGAAATTGTCAACTCATTCAAGAGAATAGACGTAATAAGCCGTGGTATTTGCCCTTGGGGACAACATGATGCCGTGCTTGGTTTGGCTGTTCAACCGGAGATTCGCTTCGTCATCTCAAATACAACTGAAGCCGGCATTGCTTTTGACCCTGAATGCAAACTCAATGATGCACCTCCTGCTTCTTATCCGGCAAAACTTACTCAGATTCTGTATACACGTTATAAGGCTTTCAATGGAGATCCTAAGAAGGGTCTTATCATAATGCCGTGTGAGCTGATTTTCGAAAATGGTCATCATCTGAAGAAATTCATCAACGACTACATCGACCTTTGGAAAGACCAACTTGGTGAAGACTATGATGGCTTTAAAGATTGGTTCAATAAATACAACTATGTATGTGCTACTCTTGTAGACCGTATAGTTCCCGGATTCCCAAGAAAAGAAATTGGAAATATTCAGGAGAAACTTGGATATAAGGATAACGCGGTGGTTCAAGGTGAGGCCTTCCACGTTTGGGTCATCGAACGCCCGGAAAATATGAGCATCGAAGAACTTCGTGCTGAATTCCCGGCAGAAAAGGCTGGCTTAAATGTGATCATCACAGATTCTGAGGCTCCATACCATGAGCGAAAAGTAACTTTGCTTAATGGTCCTCACACAGTCCTCTCCCCTGTCAGCTACTTGAGTGGTGTCGACATCGTGCGCGATGCTTGCAACCATCCCGTAATCGGCAAATATATCCATAAAGTGCAGTTTGACGAATTGATGCAGACGCTCAATCTCCCCATGGATGAACTTAAAGAGTATGGAGAGAGTGTGCTTGAACGCTTCAATAACCCGTTTGTAGATCATCAGGTCACTTCAATCATGCTCAATTCTTTCCCGAAATACCAGACACGTGACCTTCCTGGTGTGAAGACTTATCTGGAACGCAAGGGTGAGCTTCCTAAAGGTCTTGTACTCGGTCTTGCTGCCATTATAACATATTATAAAGGTGGTAATCGTGAAGACGGTGCTCCTATCCAGCCTAAAGACGACAAGAAGATCATGGACCTTCTTACCGAACTTTGGGCTACTGGCGATACTCGAAAGGTAGCTGAAGGTGTTCTCGCAGCCGACGAATTGATCTGGAAAGAACATGGTAATCTAAATGAAATTCCCGGTCTCACTCACCTCGTTGTAGAATATCTCGACAGCATACAGAATAAGGGTATGCTTGCTACTGTTGAGTCAATTCTCTGATTGGAATAATTTATGCCCGACCGGCTAACCCCCTGTCGGGCATATCTAATATTTAGAATAACCATCGCTAACCAACTAACTCCTCAAACCATTGATTGAACGAAGCGAAACTCAAATAAATATGAAAGATTATATTAAGATCAATCCCTCTGACAATGTGGCTGT
The DNA here is from genome assembly GCA_029060725.1 of Muribaculaceae bacterium. GTDB lineage: Bacteria > Bacteroidota > Bacteroidia > Bacteroidales > Muribaculaceae > Lepagella. Next base: position 26,014 of record JAIDTL010000002.1, read on the forward strand.
TGCCATCAGTGCTCTGTCTAATGGACAGGAGGTAAATGTCGATGGAGTGACATTCAATCTCGTTTCCGATATCCCGGCAGGTCATAAGTTTGCCCTTAAAGATATCAAGGAGGGTGAAAACGTAATAAAATACGGTTTCCCAATCGGCCATGCCAAGCATGACATTGCTATAGGCTCATTTCTTGACGATCATGATATAAAGACCAATCTTGAAGGTCAACTTGACTATTCCGATATCAAGCGAAGACCGGTAGAAAAAAGTGTTTGCGCAGGTGGTGAACGCACTTTTGAAGGATTCCTACGTAAAGATGGACAAGCCGGAGTTCGCAATGAGATATGGGTAATTCCTACAGTAGGATGTGTCAACGGAATAGCCAAGCAAATAGTTGACAAGCTCAATGCTGAGACCGGAGCTGAAGGAGTCGACGGAATTTTTGCTTTCCCACATAATTATGGTTGCTCTCAACTTGGAGATGATCATGAGAATACAAAGAAAATTCTTCGCGACATGGTCTTACACCCAAATGCAGGTGGAATCCTCGTCGTTGGCCTCGGATGCGAGAACAACCAGCCTAAGGTTTTTGAGCAGTTCTGCGGAGACTATGATAGAGACAGAGTAAAATTCATGGTTTGTCAGGAAGTGGAAGGTGATGAAGTGGAATATGGTCTCAATATCCTCCGCTCCCTATATGAAAAAGCCAAAGAGGATAAACGCACGACTCTCCCAGCCTCAAAACTTAGAATCGGTCTAAAATGTGGTGGTAGCGATGGCTTCTCCGGCATTACTGCAAATCCTCTTCTCGGAGAATTCTCTGATTTCCTGTGCGACTGCCAGGGTGGCACAACTGTTCTTACAGAGGTTCCGGAAATGTTTGGAGCTGAGACTATCTTGATGCAAAGATGTGCTGACGACAACCTTCTTGGTGAGACTATCACACTTATCAACGACTTCAAGGAATATTTCCTTAGCCATGGGGAACCGGTAGGTGAAAATCCCTCTCCGGGTAATAAGGCCGGTGGTATCTCGACGCTCGAAGAGAAAGCTCTCGGCTGCACTCAAAAGAGTGGTAAGAGTGAAGTAAAGGGGGTGCTTGCATACGGCGAACGCATCCACAACCATGGACTCAACCTTCTTTCTGCTCCAGGCAACGACCTTGTGGCTTCTACAGCACTTGCAGCTTCCGGATGCCAGATTGTGCTTTTCACTACTGGTCGCGGCACTCCTTTCGGAACATTCGTGCCAACTGCAAAGATATCAACCAACAGTAATCTTGCAAAAAGAAAACCGGATTGGATCGACTTTAATGCCGGTGTTCTCGTTGAAGATGCTGATATGAATGACGTTGCCAAGAAATTTGCTGATTTCGTGCTCGATGTTGCGAGCGGAAAGAAGGTAAATTCTGAAAAGGCCGGAATCCACGAAATAGCTATCTTTAAAAATGGCGTAACCCTTTAGACAACTTATCATATATTATTCATAATTTATCATTTTATGAAACCTTTCATGGACGAAAACTTTCTGTTGCAGACAGAAACTGCGCAGAAGCTCTATCACGAGCACGCGGCTAAAATGCCGATTATTGACTACCACTGCCATCTGATTCCTAAGATGGTGGCTGACGACCACAAATTCTCTTCCATCACTGAGCTTTGGCTTGGTGGAGACCACTATAAATGGCGTGCTATGCGTAGCAATGGTGTAGACGAACGTTACTGCACCGGTAAAGACACCACCGATTGGGAAAAATTCCAAAAATGGGCAGAGACAGTGCCGTATACTTTCCGCAATCCTCTCTATCATTGGACTCACCTGGAGCTTAAGACAGCCTTTGGGATAGACAAATTGCTAAATCCTGAGACAGCAAAAGAGATCTTCGACGAATGTAACGACAAACTCCGCAATGATCCAAACATGACTGCACGTGGCCTTATGCGTCGCTATAATGTGGAGACTGTATGCACAACTGACGATCCGGCTGATTCTCTCGAATACCACAAGCAGGTAAGAGATTCCGGTTTTGAGATTAAGATGCTCCCTACTTGGCGTCCTGACAAGGCTATGGCGGTAGACAAACCGGCTGAATATCGCGAGTATATCGCCAAACTCGGAGAAGCAGCCGGAATGGAAATTCGCAATTTCAACGACCTCGTAGAAGCATTGCAGAAGCGTCATGATTTCTTCGAAGAAATGGGTTGTCGTCTTTCTGACCATGGCATCGAAGAGTTCTACGCAGAGGATTATACTCAACCGGAAATCGATGCGATATTCGCTAAGGTCATCAATGGTGGTGAACTCACTCAAGAAGAAGTGGATAAGTTCAAAAGCGCTATGATGATTGTATTTGGCGAAATGGACTATGAAAGCGGTTGGACACAGCAGTTCCATTATGGAGCTATCCGCGACAACAACTCTAAGATGTTCAAGCTTCTTGGACCTGATACAGGCTTCGACTCAATCGGCGAATTCAACACAGCTAAGAAATGTGCTAAATATCTCGACAAGCTCAATAGCAATGGCAAGCTGACAAAGACCATTATCTATAACCTCAATCCATGTGCTAATGAAGTGATGGCCACTATGCTCGGTAACTTCCAGGATGGAAGTATTGCCGGTAAGATTCAGCTTGGTTCCGGCTGGTGGTTCCTCGATCAGAAGGATGGCATGCAAAAGCAAATGAACGCTTTGTCACTCCTCGGACTGCTTAGCCGCTTCGTAGGTATGCTTACCGACAGCCGTTCATTCCTTTCTTATCCACGTCATGAATATTTCCGTCGCACTCTCTGCAACCTCGTGGGTACAGATATCGAAAATGGAGAACTCCCCTACACCGGCTATGAAGAGAAGCGAGTCAATCAGATGATTGAAGATATTTGCTACAACAATGCTAAAAACTACTTCAAGTTCTGATTATGGCTAATACTTCACCTTTGGCAGCTGCAAATCAAAAGATGACCAACTTTCGTTGGACAATCTGTTTGCTGCTTTTCCTTGCTACCACGGTCAACTATATGGACCGTCAGGTGCTTTCTCTGACTTGGAAAGAGTTCATCTCTCCGGAATTCCACTGGACGGATGCAAATTATGGACTTATAACGGCAGTCTTCTCAATTGTATATGCTATTGCCAATCTTATTGCCGGCCGATTCATAGACTGGATGGGCACTAAGAAAGGTTATCTTTGGGCTATCGGAGTATGGTCAGCCGGTGCATGTGCTCATGCCCTTTGCGGTGTGGCTACTGAAGGATATTTAAGTGTATTCAAAGGCATCGACATGAAAAGTGCTCATGCTCTTGTAGAAGCATCCGGAGATATAGCTATGCTGATTGCTACTGTATCTGTTTGGTTCTTCCTTGCAGCACGTACGGTACTTGCACTTGGTGAAGCAGGCAACTTCCCTGCCGCAATCAAGGTGACTGCAGAATACTTCCCGAAGCGTGACCGTGCGTATGCCACTTCTATCTTCAATGCCGGTTCTGCTGTTGGAGCTTTAATTGCACCTTTCTCTATAGGCCCTCTCGCTAAGTTCTTCCAGAGTATTGGTTGGGGCAACGGTTGGGAAATGGCATTCATCGTCATCGGTGCACTCGGCTTTATTTGGATGGGTTTCTGGGTATTCCTATATAAAGAACCGGCTCAGAATCCCCGTGTTAACGAAGCTGAGCTTGCTTATATAGAGCAAGACAACACTACTCCTGATGAGTCAGCAAGAGAGAAAGCTGAGATTGAAGACAGCGAAACAGCTACCATATCTTTCTGGCAATGTTTCAAATATCCTCAAACCTGGGCTGTTTTCTTTGGTAAGTTCCTCACTGATGGAGTATGGTGGTTCTTCCTTTTCTGGACCCCTGCTTACATTACGGATGTGTTCAAGCTTTCCACGTCTCAGGGAGAAGGTATGCTGATGATTTTTGTACTTTACTTAATCACCATGCTTTCTATCTACGGTGGTAAACTTCCTACTATCTTCATTGATAATGCGGCTAAAAGAGGAATTACTGTCAATCCGTATGCTGCGCGCATGAAGGCGATGTTTATCTTCGCTCTCTTCCCACTTCTTGCACTTCTTGCTCAGCCTCTTGCAAGCGTTTCTCAATGGATGCCCATCATAATCATTGGTATAGCCGGTGCAGCCCATCAGTCTTGGAGTGCCAACATCTATTCAGTAGTAGGCGACATGTTCCCCAAGAGCACTATAGCAACAATCATCGGTATCGGCGGTATGGCTGGTGGATGCGGATCTTTCCTCATCAACTATGGATCAGGAATTCTTTTTGATTATGCTGCAGCCAGTCAGATGTCACTCTTCAGCTTCACAGGTAAACCAGCCGGATACTTCATCGTATTTTGTATCTGTGGTGTGGCTTATCTTCTTGGCTGGTGTATCATGAAACTTCTTGTGCCAAAATACAAGAAAATTGAAGTGGCTTAATACTTAGAAATTTCAAAATGAAGAAAATATCAATTATGTTACTCGCGCTGGCAGCTTTGCTGCCAACGCGAATTGTTGCACAAGAGCAGACAGATACCATCACAATTTGGATGGCGGGAGACTCTACTATGGCCAATAAGCCTATCGATGATGAAAAGCAAGAAAGAGGCTGGGGTCAAATGCTACCCATGCTACTTCAAGGTCCGGTCAAAGTCAGCAATCATGCTGTCAACGGGCAGAGCTCCAAAAGCTTCATTGACAGTGGCAGATGGGATAAGATGATGGCTGGAGTCAAGAAAGGCGACTATGTGATCATCCAATTCGGACACAACGACGAGAAAATCAAAAGTGCAGAAAGATATTCTGCTCCCGGTTCTACATTCGACGCGAATCTAACTAAGATGGTGAAGGATGTCAAGAAGAAAGGTGCAACCCCCATTCTTATGAATTCCATAGTGCGTCGTAACTTCCCCACGGATAAAGTAGACAACACTAAAGATGTAAGCGACCATGAAGCCGGTCCGACAAATGTTGATCCTAAAGCTGAAGGCTCCACATTAGTTGACACTCATGGAGAGTATCTTGTGAGTCCACGCAATGTAGCTAAAAAGCAGAAAGTGACTTTCATCGACTTCAATGCTTCCACTCACAACTTAGTGCAATATCTCGGCACAGAGAAATCAAAAGCTCTCTACATGTGGATTCCTGAGGGGAAATACAAATTTTGTCCGAAAGGAAAAATCGATAACACTCATCTAAACATATACGGAGCAACTGTCTTAGCTCGTCTTGCTGCAGATTCTCTCGCTAAAAGAGTTCCGGAACTCGCTAAATATGTTATTCCTCAGGAAAACGCCCGCGAGATGAACTACGTAGTAACTGATCTTGGCGTTTATTCCAACGACAGTACTGCCCTTCAGACTGAAGCAATACAGAATATCATAGACATAGCGGAGGCAAATGGTGGCGGTCGAATTATTTTCCCTGCCGGTACTTATCTGACCGGAGCTCTTTTCTTCAAGCCCGGCACTCGCCTGCATCTTGAAAAAGGAGCTAAGATTAAAGGGTCGGACGACATAGACAACTTCCCATTGATACCTTCCCGTATGGAAGGTAAGAGCATTTATTACTATGCAGCCCTTATCAATGCTTATTTCGTGAAGGGATTTGAGATCACAGGTTCAGGCACAATAGACGGAAACGGCTATAATTATTGGATGGACTTTTGGAACAACCGTGACCGTGCTGTAGCTGCAAAACGCAAATGGACAAATCTTGAAGCTCACCGTCCGAGACTTGTTTTCCTTTGGGGTTGTAACGACCTGAAAATCTCCGGTGTTAACCTTCAGAATTCACCTTTCTGGACCACTCACCTTTATATGTGTGACGATGTTGTCATTGAAAACTGCCGAATCACTGCTCCTCGCGGAGAAGTGCGTGCTCCAAGTAGCGACGCACTTGACCTCGATGCTTGCCGCAGAGTAGTGGTAAGAAATTGCTATCTGAACTGCGATGACGATGGCGTGTGTCTGAAAGGTGGCAAAGGAGTGTATGCCAACAGAACAATGGACAATGGCATTTGTGAAGATATTCTTGTAGAAAATTGCGAATTTGGACGCAATCTTCACGGAGTCCTTACTCTCGGAAGCGAGTGTATTCATGCAAAAAATGTAATAGTACGTAACTGTAAGGTTGATATCAATGCAGCAATACTTCGCTTAAAGATGCGTCCTGACACATATCAGATCTATGAGAATGTCAAGATTGAAAATATCACAGGAACTTGTGGCACCGTGATGGATATGAAGCCTTGGAAGCAATTCTTTACTCTTGAAGGAAGCAATGAAAAACCATTTGGCATTGTACGTAACATTGAAATCAATAATGTAGATGTCAACTGTAATACACTTTGCCATATCCAAGGGAACCCGGATGATCAAGTGTCAAACATTAGTTTCGATAATGTTAAGGTTGAAGCTAAAGATCCATCAATTACAGTTGTGGCATATCCCGAAGTTAAATTCCATAATGTAATGATGAATGGAAAATCATTCAATCATGAAGCCGAAAGACTCAATCTTCCTGAAGAAAACGAATACGACAAACTTTAATAAAATGAAGAAAACTTTATTTGCATTAGCAACCGCTATCCTTTGCTTTGGCTCTGCTTTGGCTGAAAGTATATCCGAAAGAGCAGCAAAGGCATGGAAAGATGTATATCCTCAGGTGGAGTCGCGCATTAAGGCTCCAACTTTCCCTAATAAGGACTACATCATCACAGATTTCCTTCCGAAAGCCACTAAGAAAAGTAAGAAAAAGGCTGAAATCACCCTGAAAGACAAGCATGGGAATGCCCTCTACACACAAGTGATCAATTCTGCTATTGCCAAGTGTAGTGCCAATGGTGGTGGTAGAGTGATTGTGCCCGCCGGTACCTGGCTCACAGGTCCGGTTAAACTCCTCAGCAATGTGAATCTTCATCTTGAAGAAGGAGCTACTCTTCTTTTCACCGACGACCCTCATCAGTATTATCCCCTCGTGCTCACAGCATGGGAAGGTATGAATTGCTGGAACTGGAGTCCTATGATCTATGCTTATAAGCAAGAAAACATTGCAATCACAGGTAAAGGGACTATCGATGGCGGAGCAAGCCGCGAGAATTGGTGGTCGATGGTTGGAAATGCCAAATGGGGCTGGAAAGATGGTATGCTCTCCCAGCGTTCCGGCAGAATCATTCTTCAAGATTGGAATGAATGCGGTGTAGATCTGTTTGAGCGTAGACTTGGATCCAACTGGGGCATGCGCCCTCAGCTTGTAAATCCTGTGGAATGTAAAAATATTCTCATAGAAGACGTCACTATGCTTCGCTCTGCTTTTTGGGTAATGCACCCTCTTATGTGCCAAAACGTCACTGTTCGTGGTGTACATGTGCAGAATGATGGTCCTAACGGAGATGGATGTGACCCGGAATCATGTAAGGATGTGCTTATCGAAAACTGCTATTTTGATACCGGAGACGACTGCATCGCTATCAAGAGTGGACGTAACCGTGATGGACGTGAACGCGCTATACCGAGCGAGAATATCATCGTAAGAAATTGCCAAATGAAAAATGGTCATGGCGGTGTCGTAGTTGGCAGTGAGATTTCGGGTGGCTATAAGACCCTCTTTGTAGAAAACTGCAAAATGGATAGCCCTGATCTTGAACGTGTCATCCGAATAAAGACAAATACTTGCCGTGGTGGCGTGATTGAAGATATCTATGTACGCAATGTTGAAGTTGGACAGTGTGATGAAGCCGTTCTTAAAATCAATCTTGACTACGAACCAAAAGAAGCTTGCAAACGCGCTTATCCTCCAACAGTGCGTAACGTATATCTTGAGAATGTAACTTGCAACAAGAGCAAATACGGTGTCCGCATCATCGGTCTTGAAGACAAGTGCAATGTTTATAATATCGAACTTAAGGACTGTAACTTCAATGGCGTTGCTGATGGCAATAAGATAACCGGTGAAGTAAAAGATGTAGTTCTTGAGAATGTCAAGATTAACGGAGTTGAAACCCCATACGGCAAACCACTCCCCTACAAGATGGCACTGTCTGAAATGCTTCGCAATCCTAAGAGTGAGACTATTGACGTCAACGGTGTGAAGTGGAGCTATGCAGCTGCCGTTGAACTTGAGGGTATTCTCGCTGCAGCACGTGCATACAATGACAAGGATATGCTTGATTACTTCCTTAATTATACGGATTTCTTCGTAAATCCCGATGGTACTATTAAGGCATTTAAGAAAGAATCTTATAATATCGACAATGTGAAGGGTGGCATTGAGATCCTCCAGGCTCTTGATATCACAGGCGATGAGAAATACAAGAAAGCTGCTGATAACATTTATGATCAGCTTCTTTCTCAACCAAGAACTAAATCAAAGAATTTCTGGCATAAGCAAATTTATCCTTGGCAGGCTTGGCTTGACGGCCTTTATATGGGTCAGCCTTTCTATGCTGAGTACGTAAACCGCTATCTGAATTCAGATCCAAAACTTTGGAATGACATCGCCAACCAATTCATCACAGTGGGCAAAAAGACATACGATCCGGCCACCGGTCTTTATCGTCATGCTTGGGATGAGAAGAAAAAGCAGTTCTGGGCAGATCGTCGCACCGGTCAATCTGAGCATGCCTGGGGACGCGCTATGGGTTGGTATGTTTGGGCTATCACCGATGTGCTTGAGAAAATGCCTGCCGACCATCCGAAACGTCCGGAGATGCTTAAGCTTCTAAAGAGTGTTGCAGATGGTATCGTGAAATACCAGGATCCTGAATCCGGTGTATGGTATCAGGTCATGGACTCTCCAAAGCGTCAAGGCAACTACTTAGAAGCAACAGCTTCGGCTATGTTCGTCTACAACCTTCTTCGTGCAGTGCGTCTTGGTCTGCTTGATGAGTCTTACCTTGCTCCTGCCAAGAAAGGATATGAAGGAATGTTAGAGACTTTTGTCAAAGAAAATGAAGATGGCACTATTTCACTGACTAACTGCTGTGCTGTAGCCGGTCTTGGAGGTGGCAACGATCAGCGTCGCAATGGTTCATTCCAATACTATCTTAGCGAGCCAATCCGCGACAATGATGCTAAAGGTGTAGGTCCCTTCATTCTTGCCGGTCTTGAATATGAAAATTTGAAAAAGTAATTTATGATGAAATTATTAGGCAGATCTCTCTGTGTAATAAATATGACTACCGTCGCGGCAAATCTTCTTGTCGCGACGGCAATCATGTCCGGATGCAGCTCTAATAACGGAAAAATTGACCGTTATGCATTAGTGACGAGAAATAATCCTCATGTGACAGCTATAGACACTATGGCTTCTCTCACTGTTGGCAACGGAGGCTTTGCTTTCACAGCTGACGTCACCGGCCTTCAGACATTCCCCGAATTATATTCAGCCGGTGTGCCTCTCGGAACTATGAGCGACTGGGGGTGGCATAGTTTCCCTAATTCAAATGACTACAAATTTGAAGAGACACTCAAAGAATATGACTTTGGTCGTGGCAAGACTGAACTTTACTCCGTTCAATTTAAGGAAGATGGACGAAATAAAGATGCAGCCAATTATTTCCGTATTAATCCTCATCGTTTGCATCTCGGTGCTATAGGATTCAAAGGTATAAATGCTGAATCACTTTCCGACATAGATCAGACTCTCGATATGTGGGATGGAGTCATAAATTCAAGCTTTAAGTCAGATGGCAAAAAAGTGACCGTAAAGACCTCTGTCGATCCGGTGCTCGATCTCGTAGGTGCTGTCATCAATGATGAAGGCAGACATTCGATTTCTCTACGTCTTCCCTACCCTACAGGTAATCACAGCGATGACGCCTGCGACTGGGAAGCGGACTCACTTCACCTTACAGAAATAGTTTTGTCAGAGCCCGGAAAAGCTATAGTTAAGCACACTCTCGACTCCACCTCTTACTTCATCACTCTTAATTGGGAGGGGAAGACTGAAGCAACTTTAGAGAAGGCCAACGAAGTCATCATATCTCCGGATGAAGACAAATGGAGTATAACTGCTCAGTTTACCGAAGATATGACAGACGGCGCAAACATCAGTGCAGAAAAGGTAATTGCTGATGCAAGCGAATACTGGCAGAAGTTCTGGAAAGAGGGAGGAGTAGTAGATTTCAGCAATTGCACTGACCCTCGTGCTAAAGAACTTGAACGTCGAGTAGTCTTGTCGCAATATCTTCTTGCTACCAATTGTGCCGGATCCACTCCTCCACAGGAAACAGGCTTAACATATAATTCTTGGTTCGGAAAGTTTCATTTGGAGATGATCTGGTGGCATCAAGCCCAATTTGCCCTCTATGGTCATGAAGATCTTCTTGCTCGCACACTTCCTTGGTATGAGAAAGCTGAAGCCAACGCTAAATCTATTGCAGAGCGTCAGGGTTTCGAAGGTGTGCGTTGGATGAAGATGACAGATCCTTCTTCTATTGAGGCGCCGTCGGGTGTAGGCTCATTCCTTATCTGGCAACAGCCACACCTCATTTATCTTGCCGAACTTCTTTATAGGGCTAACCCAGACTCAGCTGTACTCAATAAGTATTATCCACTTATCGACAAGACTGCTGAATTCATGGCTTCTTTTGCAGACTGGGATGAGGAAAATGGAAGATACATCCTAAAGGGAATCATTCCAGCTCAAGAAACACTGAAGGCTTCAGAGACTGTCAACCCGCCGTTTGAACTTTCATATTGGCATTTTGGTCTCAATACCGCTCAGAAGTGGAGAGAACGCATGGGACTTGACAGAAAGCCTGAATGGGATAAAATCACTAATAATTTATCCCATTTAGCTGCAAAAGATTCCCTATATCTTGCTGCTGAGACTGCTCCTCAGACATACGAAGACATTCGCTTCACTTCCGACCACATGGCTGTGCTTGGTTCGCTTGGCATTCTTCCAGCCTCGCCACTTGCCGACCCGAAGATTCTTGACAACACATTCGACTGGGTTTACAAGAATTGGAATTGGGACAAGACTTGGGGATGGGACTATCCCACGACAGCAATGTGTGCAGTCCGTGTTGGACAACCTGAAAAAGCTATAAATGCACTCTTGATGGATAAGCGAACAAACACTTATCTGCCCAACGGACATAACTTCCAAGACAATCGTCTTCGTTGCTATCTTCCCGGTAATGGAGGTCTTTTGACTGCTATAGCACTAATGACTGCAGGTTGGGACGGTTGTGAAATTGAAAATCCCGGCTTCCCAAAGGATGGCACCTGGGACGTACGCTGGGAAGGCATTAAGCCACTCCCTTGATTATCTTAGGGTTATGATGCCTGATACGTATCATAACTCACCATATACTTTTAAACACTGAAATTTAAAAGCCCAATAACCTATATGAAATCAAAATACCAAAAATTTGCTACCGTCTGTCTACTGGGGAGCGCAATATTCTTTACGCATGCCGACGACAAATCTACCGACTGGTATGCTGAGACTATTGTCAATAAGCCATTCGTAAGATGGTGGTGGCAAGGAAGTGCTGTAGATCCGGAAGGACTTACATTCAATCTCGAAGAATTTGCCCGTCAAGGATTGGGTGGCTTCGAAATCACTCCAATCTACGGCGTACAAGGCTACGAAGCTAATGACATACCATATTTATCCGATAAGTGGATGGATATGCTACGTCATGTGACTAATGAAAGCCATCGCCTTGGTCTTCAACCAGAAATGAACAATGGCACGGGGTGGCCTTTTGGAGGTCCGGAAGTTACTGAAAATGAAAGTGCTCAAAAACTGATCATTGAAAAGTGGAACGTTGCTCCGGGTAAAAAACTCAATGTAAAAATTGAACCGCAAGATGAAAAGCAACGACAATTTGCCACTGTAGAAAAAATTATGGCAGTTGACGGTGACACTCGTATCGACATCACCAATAAGCTGAAGAAAGATGGCACTCTCAATTGGACTGCTCCTAAGAAAGGAAACTGGGAAGTATATGCCCTATTTGCAGGAAGAACTTTCCAGAAAGTCAAACGCGCAGCTCCCGGAGGGGAAGGATATGTCGTAAACCATTACGACAGCATAGCCGTAAAGAAATATCTCGACCGCTTCGATCGTGCTTTTGCCGGAAAAGAAGAGACTTTCCCAAAAGTGATGTTTAACGATTCATACGAAGTATACGGATCTGACTGGACAAAGGGTCTTTTTGATGAATTTGTAAAAGACCATGGTTATCGTCTTGAACAATATCTTCCTGAATTTGCTGACCAGAACAATCAGACTGAACTTAGAGGGCGCATAATAAGAGACTACAGATATACTCTTGCCAGAGTGCTTCGCGATAATTTTACAGATATATGGACTAAGTGGGCCCACAGTCATGGTGCTCAAATTCGTAATCAAAGTCATGGAAGCCCGGCAAATATTATTGACCTTTATGCTATCGTCGATATACCGGAATGTGAATCATTCGGCAGATCAGAACTAAATATTCCCGGTCTTCACCCTACCGGTGATTCTCGCCATAGTGACGCTGACCCTGCAGTGCTAAAATTTGCATCATCTGCGGCTCATTTGGCAGGCAAACCTCTCGTATCAGCAGAAACTCTCACTTGGCTAACGGAACATTTCCACACTTCTCTTTCCGTAGCAAAACCGGAAATTGACCAGATGCTTGCAGCCGGCGTGAACCATATTTTCTTCCATGGAGCCACTTATTCTCCAAAAGGTGTGGAATTCCCGGGATGGCTGTTCTATGCTTCAGTCAATATGTCTCCTACAAATACTATATGGAAAGATGCTGATGCCTTGTTCAAATATATAGCACGTTGCCAGGCGTTCCTGACTGCCGGATCTCCCGATTCCGACGTCCTTCTATATTTCCCGATCGACGACATTTGGCATAGACAAGATGGCATCTACATGATGTTTGATATTCATAGTATGGATAAGAAAATGCCGGATGTAAAGGCAATGGTAGGCGAACTCGTGAAAGCCGGTCTTGATCCTGACTACCTTTCAGATGCATTGATTGCAGACTTAAATGTTGACGCAGACGGATCTATCATTTCGAAAGGAGGCAATAGATACAAAGCTATTATCGTGCCTCCGGTCAACTTTATGCCCATTGAGACTCTTCAAGCATTTAAAGAATTAAAGGCAAAAGGGGGAAATGTTATATTTACTGAACATCTTCCATCTGATGTACCCGGACTTGCAAATCTCGAAGAAAGAAGAGCCAAGTTAGCATCACTGAAAAGCGATATGACAGCTCCGGCAAAAGATATTCAAGCTGCCATTAGCATGGCAGGTGCGACTCCGGAACCTTTGCGTACAAAAGGGGTATCCTTACTTCGAAGAGTCAATGAGGCTGGAGGATACAACTATTTTCTTGCCCTTCTTAATGATAACAGTCTTAATGGTTGGGAAACTCTTGCAGTGCCAGCTAAGAGTGTAATGATTTTTGATCCTCTCACAGGTAAAAAGGGAAAAGCACGCACACGCAAAGGACCTAATGGCACTACTGAAATTCTTCTTCAAGTTGAGCCGGGACAATCGTTATTGCTCAAGACCTTCCCAAATGATATCGATGCAGAAGAATGGGCATATTATGACAAAGCTGAGCCTATCGAGATCAACAAAGGGTGGAGCATAACTTTCCTTGAAAGTCAACCTACGATTGAAGGCACCTTTACAACAGATACTGTAACTTCATGGACAAATCTGAATCATGATGCTGCAAAAATTAATTCAGGAACAGCTCGCTATCAAACTACATTTGAACTTCCTCAGGAAGTCAATGCAGATGAATGGATTCTTGATCTTGGCGACCTTAGGGAGAGCGCTTCGGTGAGAGTCAATGGTGAAGATGTAGGAAAGGTTTGGAGTGTACCATTCACTATTCAGGTCGGGAAATTCCTAAAGCCCGGTATTAATACTCTTGAGATTGACGTCACTAATCTTCCTGCCAATCGAATAGCCGATTATGATCGAAAAGGAAAGAAATGGAAGATTTTCAAGGATGCCAACATAGCAAGTGTCATAGGCAAGAAGGTGGTAGATTACTCCGATTGGGAAATAGTACCATCCGGATTAAATTCTGAAGTAAATCTGATTCCTCTTATAAAGAAACAATAATTCACATAACTAACCCTACAATGAAAAAGACAATCTTAACAATCCTTGCAGTATTAATGGCAGTTCCTGCCATTGTAGCTAAGGACGAACTCCCTCCGCGTCAGGAAACACTTAAGACGCTAATCAAGGTAAATGATCTCTACATGCGTAAGCACCCGGATCCATTATTGGGTATCCCCTATTATTCTCGTAAGAAGGTATACGAGGCTAATATCTGGACCCGCTCTATCTATTTTGAAGGTCTGATGGCTCTTCATTCAATCTACCCTGACAAGAAATATTGGCAATATGCCACAGACTGGGCTGAAGGTTTCAAGTGGGGAATGCGTCGTGATGACACTACTACCCGCAATGCCGATAACTATGCATGCGGACAGACCTACATCGACCTTTACAAGCTTACACCGAAACCGGAAATGCTGACTCAGACCATTTCTCTCTGCAATATGCTTGTCAACACTCCTCAAGTGGATGACTGGACATGGATCGACGCTATCCAGATGGGAATGCCGGTCCTCACTAAGCTCAGTGCAGTCACAGGCGACAAGAAATATAGCGAGAAAGCTTGGGATATGTATGAATGGAGTAGAAACACTTTAGCCGGCGGTCTCTACAATGAGAAGGAAGGTCTTTGGTGGCGCGATGCAGATTTTGTTCCCCCATATAAGGAACCAAATGGCAAGAATTGCTATTGGAGTCGTGGAAACGGCTGGGTAGTGGCAGCTCTTGTACGAGTACTTGAAGACACTCCTGCAGATGATCCTCACCGCGCAGTATATGTAAAGGATCTTCAAGACATGTGTGCAGCTCTCGCGAAGTGTCAACGTCCTGATGGATTCTGGAACGTGTCTCTCCATGATCCCAATAATTTTGGAGGGAAAGAACTTACAGGCACTGCCCTATTCGTCTATGGAATGGCTTGGGGTGTTCGTAATGGAATTCTTGACAAAGCAAAATATATGCCGGTAATTACAAAAGCATGGAATGCTATGGTAAAAGAAGCTGTCCATGAAAACGGATATCTTGGCTATGTCCAAGGCACCGGCAAGGAACCGAAAGACGGACAACCCGTAGCATACGATTCCGTTCCTGACTTTGATGACTACGGCACAGGATGCTTCCTGCTTGCAGGAGTAGAAGTCTACAAACTCTAATCAAGTCTTACCACATAGTAAACGAGTCGCAACTTTGCGACTCGTTTTTTTATCAATTCTCTACTTTAGAAAGGTGTGAGGCTGGAAGGCTGACGTCTTGCCATTTGATATATGCTGTGTCTGACAGACGGAGTGTATACGTAAGTGTGCCATCTACACTTCTTACTTTTCGTATCGTCGCTACCTGACCGTCAAGATGGGATCCATCTTCAATTATCACTTCATCTCCAATATTCAACGGCGGCAATTCCGATACAATATCCATTTCTACATCCTTGGTAAATGCTCCTACACTTCTCTGGAAAATCCTCATCTCCGCTTGAGGAATTACGGAATAAGGACTTGCAGGATTAGCCGTAGAACGATAACACCATGCTAAATCACCGATTATGCTAATTAGCGACGACACTCTATCGTATGGGAGTCGGATGAAAAGCAATCCTGGAAGAACAGGTACCTCTAAACTTATCACCTTCTTCTTATCAATCTTCTTTACCGTTCGCATGGGATAGTAATACTGTATCTGATGTTGCAAATTACTCTCTTTCTCTTTTAGTCTACTCTTTATCATTTCCAGAGTCACGCCACTCCTGAGCCTAAGCACAAACCATCCTGGATTCTTATTTGTAATCGAATATGCTACCGTATTAAGAATTTCGGTTTTTCGCATTTCGGATACTTCTTTGGGTTCTATAAGCGATAAAAATGAATATGCTTCCGGAAGATTTGTGATCATCCCTCTTATCTCATCATATTGAATATCTTCTTTTAAGGCTGCAGCTATCCAAATTGAAGTGATAGATTCCCTTGAAAATGAACCACTGAACTTCAGCCCGGCTCTTCGTCCGGTAGCATGCAGCTCTACAAGCAAGTCTTTGACTATTGCACCTTCACGGCGCTTGCCTTGTTGAAGCGGAAAGACATATTTTGCCTGAGGGGCTTTGCGCATTGAAGTGACAAGATCCTCAATATGGAGACTTTCCGGCTTTTCATCAGAATATTTCAGTGAGACAATATCCTGAAGAGATGAAAATGGATTGAATACAAGATATTGGAATGCTTTATTGTAGACAAATGCTGAAGAATCTTGCTTTACAGATATCTTTGTGAAGCGTTCCACTGCATTCAAGTTTTCCTCAACCTCTTTAAGTCTTTTTGCTGATGTGTCTGTATCGAAACCTGATAAAGAAACAGAAAAGACATCATCAGAATCATTATCATTCATCTTAGCCTTCCATTCCTTATAAAGAGTATGTATAGCACCGATGTAGCGTTTCACAGTACTCCCCTTATGCCCATCAATCAGCATATCGACAGTCCATAACTTTACTGCTTTATTGGAGATAATGGTAATATTGTGCCTACGAAAAGAATGAATCATTGACGGTATTGCTCTTGTAGCAAGCATTTCCGACAGTCCATCTTGGTCGAGATTTTCTACGTATTCAATAAATCCCGCCTTTATATCAATGCATGATTCTGATTCAGTGCAGTCTTTTTCAGGTTGCATGTGAGGTATTGATTAGTTTATATTGCAAAATTATCAAAAAAATCCGACATATCAAAGGAATGACACTCTAAAATTGGAGAAAATGACTTGTTAACAATTTTTATGTCAAAATTCTTTTATGTATCAATAAAATGTGTTAACTTTGTCTTTGAAAGCAAAGAATTGAGAAAGTTATTCCAACTACTTTGTAATTCTTTCTTTACCTGAAATGACTAACCTATTATAAACTAAGCATAAATGAAAAAGACTGCAATGGCGGCGCTAATGCTCGCCGCTTCGACAGCTTCATGGGCTCAATACTCCCACACCATAAATGCAGATAATCTGGGTCGTGGAGTACTTGCCGTCAAAGCTGACAAGGGTGTGTTCGTCTCTTGGCGATCTTTACCCTCTGATGATTCCAAATTGGCATTTGATGTTTACCGGGATGGTGTGAAAATCAACGAGACTCCTCTTACTAAGATGACCAACTTCACTGACCCTGATGGTTCCGTAGATTCAAAATACACCATTAAGGCTACACTCAATGGAGTGGAAATGGAGTCTGCCAACGCAAACAATGTTTGGGCTTCTGACTTTATGAAGATTCACCTTAACCGACCGGAAGGAGGTATCTCCCCGGCAGGAGGATCGAAGGAACAGCGCGAATACACTTATACTCCCGATGATGTGTCGGTAGGTGATGTTGACGGCGATGGTGAATTCGAATTCATTGTGAAGTGGTTTCCGACAAATCAGGCTGACAATGGCGACCAGTTCCGCTATACCGGACATACCATCCTTGACTGCTATAAGCTCGACGGGACTCAACTCTGGAGAATTGACCTTGGACAGAACATTCGTTCCGGAAATCACTACACACAGTTTATGGTGTATGATTTCGATGGTGACGGCAAAGCAGAACTAATATGTAAGACAGCTCCCGGAACAA
Source organism: Muribaculaceae bacterium (assembly GCA_029060725.1). GTDB lineage: Bacteria > Bacteroidota > Bacteroidia > Bacteroidales > Muribaculaceae > Lepagella. The sequence continues at coordinate 43,703 of JAIDTL010000002.1, forward strand.
TTGACGGCAAAGGGAAAGCTGTGTTGCTCGGAAATGATAAGGTTACAGATGACTACCGTGAAAAAAGCGGTTCTCTTGCCGGTGTCGTTAAAAGCGGTCCGGAATACCTCACAGTATTCAATGGAGAGACAGGAGCTGAGATAAATACCATCTACTACAATCCTCCACGCAGCATCCAGGCTCATTCAAAGAGTGGATGGGGTGATGCTAACGGTAACCGTTGCGAGCGCTATCTTGCTGGTGTGGCATATCTCGACGGTGTAAAACCAAGTGCAATATTCGTGCGTGGCTACTACACCCACTCTTACGTCTGGGCAGTAGACTTTGACGGCAAGGAACTGAAAGAGAAGTGGCTCCATAAGTCGGAAAAAGCCGGACAAGGCATATATGGACAAGGTACACACTCCCTTTCTATCGCCGATCTTGACGGAGACGGCTTCGATGAAATCATCATTGGCTCCGGCGCCTTGGATCATGACGGATCTTTCCTTCACTCTACCGGTGGCGGACACGGAGATGCTTTGCATGTAGGAGACTTTATCCTTGAAAACGAAGGACTCGAAATTTATATGCCCCATGAGGATAAGAAAGGCAAATATGCAACAACTCTTCGCGATGGTAAGACCGGCAAGCTCCTCTATTATCAGTCTCAACCATCTGAGGGCAAGGACGTAGGACGTGGTCTTATTGCCAATGTATCCTCCAAATTCTCCGGAAGCGAATATTGGTCTTCTCTGGATGGCAATGTGATGAATTCCGGCAAGGTAGTTGGATCAAAACGTCCATCTGTCAATTTCCGAATTTTCTGGGACGGTGATTTGCTTGATGAACTCCTCGACGGAACTTCCATCACCAAACCCAACAATGATCTTACATCTATTTCAAGTGTAAAATCATTTGGCAGTACATCTCACGCTGCATCTTGCAATACTACAAAGGCTACCCCTAACCTTCAGGCTGATTTATTCGGCGACTGGCGTGAGGAAGTAATTCTACATGATGGTCAGACTCAGTCAGACCTTATTATATTCACTACAACGATACCAAGTGAATATAAGGTGCCTTGTCTGATGACCGACCGTCAATATCGCGAAGCTATTGCATGGCAAAACGTTGCATACAACCAACCTCCTCATCTTAGCTATAATCTTGAAGCGCAGTATGACACTCGCCCACGTATCGTGGTAACAAGCGGAGCACTCTTGCAATCTATATCACTCGGTGGGGCAATTGATAACATTGAGTTCTCAGTAAAACATGCTTCCGGAGCTGAAGTGTCCGGTCTCCCGGAAGGAGTGGAATTTACATTTGACAGTGATAATGCTAAAGGTTGTATATCCGGCATTCCAACTGAAAAGGGTGAATGGACTTATACAATTACTACTACCGGTGCGGAAGACGGCGACAATATCTCAATAACAGGTACTATCAGAGTCACATTTATTGACAAGAGCGGTAGATGCGCTTACTTCTCTTTCGACGCAGTTGGTGCTACTTCTGTAGCCAACGATTACAAGACCGGAACTGTAGCTGATATTAAAGGTACTGTGGGAACTACAGATGGGGTTTCCAAAGGTGCTATATCTTTCGATGGAAATGGATACCTTACTCAACCAGTCTATGATGAACTAATGTTTGGTTACGACGATTTCTCTATTGAACTTTGGATGAAATCTACCGACGAAGATGGATATCTTTTCTGCATCGGCACTCACAATAAGACTAATGTAGAGGGTGGTACCGGAAATTGGGTTGGACTCGAGCGTCTTAAGAATGACGCCACTGACCGACTCTGCTTCTCTATTGATGATGATGTCACAAAGACTGACTGCTATGCCCTCAGCCCAAGCAAATATTTCGATGGCGAATGGCACCAAATTGTTTGCGTTCGTAACAATGATGCGAAATCAACTTCTATATATATAGATGGCAAGCAGAATATGTCTTCATCAAATGCCGGAACCGGAGCAATCAATTTCGATTCAAGAGAATTGTTGTTTATCGGTGGCGATGATGAACCAACTGCAGGACGTGAAAACAGAACATTCAATGGCTCAATTGATGAACTCACCATCTATCCTTTCGTACTTTCAGCTGAAGAAATAAAAGCCAACTATGATCGTCTTGCACCCTCTGCAGTGGAAGAAATAATAGCGGTCAGTGGCAATGCTGAGTTCACTGTAATTGATGCATTCTCCGGCATAATTGTCAAGTCTGCCAAGGGGGAAGCTGCTAAAGGCATCACTTCAGGACTTGAAAAGGGTATATACGTTCTCATTATTGACAATGGCAACGCAAAGGAAACTCACAAATTCATTAAGAAATAAGATTTCATAATCCATAAAAAAAGGGAAGGCTCATTTCCGAGTCTTCCCTTTTTTTATGGATAATATATTTTTATCTATTTAGGATCTTATTAGCTTGACAAATCTTGACAGAGAGAAGTATACGATAGATACCGAATGTTATAAATGCTATGCCAATGTAAAGCCATACTGCTATTCCACCTGCAAGAGGACCGGCAAGGAAAATGACTGCCAATAGAAGTGTGCAAAGGATAAAAGATAGAAGCATTGCCAGCCAATACTTAGTGTCACCATAGTAGAGGATAGCTTCGCATACGGCATTAAGCGCTACAAATACGAGATAGAATCCAATTCCATAGATAAATGCGCTGACCATAGATGCTTCAGGAAGTAGGATCAACCATACTCCACAGATTATTTCTATAATTCCGACTATAAGTTTGAATCCCCAACCGGAAATGCTCCCAATGCTCAGAAGCGCGAATACTGTATTAAGAAATCCAACAGCACATATTACTAAAGCGAATGTATAAGCCATAATAGGCAGGGATGTAGATGGGCTTGCCAAGCACCATATTCCAAGTCCAACTGAAAGAAGACCTGTGATCATAGGAATCCACCAATAGTGGGAGGCGGTTTTAAGCATTGTGCGTGTCATAGTATTAATAATTTAGATTGTTTATAATGTGTTTTCACATCTTATAACATACGACTTCAATATTTGGTTTAATAAAACAAATATTATTATAATTCTTAAGAATACGGCATTGCACTTCTTATTGGAATTATTGTCTATGATTTTATAATTTTTTTGCCTTCATATTTTGTCATTTCATAAATAAGAAGTAATTTTGCATATTTAATCAGGCAAGATGGTAAATCAAGCTTAAGGTAATAATACAATTTGGCAAACAGACAATGTTTAATCATTGTAACCCATATAGGTACCATATATCAAAACTCCTTACAGCAGTATTCTTGATACTGCCGGGAATGTTATATGCATCGTCTCACATTGCCCACTCTCCTACCAAGGTCAAGAGAATGGCACTTTTAGGCGACTCCATGACTTGGATAGGAGGCGATTCATGCGAGAATCCTACAGGCTGGAGTCATATTCTAAAGAACAGCAACATAGCGGGTGAGATAGATGTTTATGCTCGAAGTGGTGCTACATGGACCAATACCTCCAATACAAAAATTGATACTTCTTTTTATAGCGAAGTGCTTCATGATGATAATGTACTCTTCAATCAAGCTTTACGTCTTATAGACGATCAGCGAGGCATTGAAAGTAATGATCCTGACTACATTATTTTATTTGCCGGAGCTAATGATGCTTGGTTTGCGGATAAACGTCCTGGCATTTATGCAAAAGATGAGTCTATTCAATATGATAGCTTTCCCTCTGATATTAAACCCAACGAGATCACCTCTCTCTATGGTAGTGTAGCTTTGGTATGCGATATGCTTCATCTTCACTTTCCTGAATCCAATCTATGCGTAATCACACCACTACAGATGTCAAAGGTTTCAGCAGATAAAATCCATGAGACATCCGACATCATTGAGGCGGCTGCCAAGTCAAAAGGATGTATAGTCTTACGAGCTGATAAAGAAGTGAACATTTCACATGAAAAAGAATCCACATCCCCTACATACACATACGATGGAGTTCACACAAACCCTGAAGGTGCAAAAATATTAGGTGATTTCATTCTTCAAAATCTATTTTTAGTAAGTCACAAAAAATGATTAACAGATAATTACGAATATGGTATTCTCTGATCTTTTCTTCATCTTTTGCTTCATCCCGCTTTTTGGATTATTATATGTCCTTTTTGGATGGATAGACAAAGCCAGAATACGTCATGCCGACCACAAAGAGCTCCGACTGAAACGTCCGATGCTCTTTCGAAACATAATCTTGACAATTTTCTCGATTCTGTTTTATGCATGGGGAGAACCGATTTATGTCTTTCTTATGCTTGCCGTAGTGCTTGTCAATTATTTCTGTGGTATTCTGCTTTATAAAAAGCATAATATAATAGGAAAAGTATGGCTCTTCATTGGAGTTGCTGCCGACTTGGCAGCGCTCGGAAGTTTCAAATATCTTGGTTTCTTTTCCGGAATAATAAGAGGCTTTGGATTTGACGTCCCAGACCCTCAGATTGCACTTCCGATAGGCATAAGTTTCTATATATTCCAATCTATATCATATTTGGTAGACGTATATCGCGAAGATTCCAAACCACAGAGAAATTATTTCGATCTTCTCCTCTACATTTCCATGTTCCCACAGCTAATAGCCGGACCTATAGTCCGCTATGGAACGGTGGCAGAAGAAATCGGTCGCAGACGTGCCACTGCTGATGATGTAGCCGACGGTGTTTACCGTTTTATAATAGGTTTAGGAAAGAAAGTGATTATAGCCAATATAATGGGAGAAATAGCTACATCATTGCTCGGTGGCAGTCTCGACAATATGTCGGCGGCTGCGGCTTGGGTAGGAATACTCGCTTTCTCCATCCAAATATATTTCGACTTCTCAGGATATTCTGATATGGCTATAGGTATAGGACGATGTGTCGGTTTCCATTTCCCGGAAAACTTCAACCACCCATACACTTGCACATCCATGACGGATTTCTGGAGAAGATGGCATATAAGTCTTGGCTCTTTCTTCCGCGATTATGTCTATATCCCAATGGGTGGCAACCGCAGGCATCAGGCACTAAATATAATGACTGTGTGGTTTCTAACCGGAATGTGGCATGGTGCAAGCTGGAATTTTATCATCTGGGGTGTTTACTTCGGACTCATCATCATGATTGAGAAATACACGCTGTTGCGATGGAAATGGATGCCTAAGATTGGACTTTACATCTATAGCCTATTTCTGATTATCGTAGGATGGGGTATATTTTATTTCGATGATTTCGGACGAATGACACAGTTCTTCACCGCCTTTTTTGGTCAAAACGAACCGCAAGGTCTTCCAATGCATGTGGAGTCGGTACTCATCGACAATCTATGGCTTTGGGTTGCAGCCATAATCCTATGCCTCCCTGTAAGAAAACAAGTGGAGAAAATAGGATATAAGATGGCTCTCAGAATTCCATACGCAGGCAACTACACAGTGCAATTTATTCATGCTCTCGTTTCCGTAATTATACTGATTTGCTGCGTTGCTCTTTTAGTCGGAGCAACCAACAATGCATTCATTTACACAAGATTCTAAAGATATAATGGAAAATAAGACAGAAAATGATATTCCAAAAGGGAAAGGGAAGCATGGCGCCTCAGTCATGTATATCCTCATTGTAGGAATTTTCTTTGCTATTCTTACTACTGTATTTATATGTTTCCCAAGGTCAAAATATTCAGAACTCGAAAAGCGCGATCTTGCCGAGTTTCCCGATATAAATGATATTGAAAAAATCAAGAAAGACCCAGCAAAATTCACTTCTGAGGTCTCTTCTTGGTTTAGCGATACAGAACCATATCGCGACGAACTGATGACCATGAGTATGAAAATACGCGGGGCTATGAAAGCTGATTTCCGCTCAGAAGAAGAGACAGTATCTTTCCGTCCTGCAGAGACTGCTGCTAACCCGGCTTCTGAAGTAAAAGAAAGTGTAGATGAAAAAGTAAAGCAGCAAGAAGTTGCCGATAATGAAGGAATAGAGGGGGAAACACCAGTGGCTTCTGATTCGGAAGAAGATGATGACGAAGATATCGAAGATGGAAAAGCTAAACTTGGCAGTTCCGGCACCATCATCATCGGCAAAGGCGACAAGGTGCGTGCGCTTATGGCATTTGGCGGCACAGCCAAAGGTGGAGGCGGATATATTGATCTTCTAAACACTCTCGCCAATGAGTTTCCAAACGCGAATGTCTATGCTATGGTGGCTCCTTTGGCAACTGAATATTATCTTCCGGCGAAGGCTTCAAAAGCCAGCAGTCCTCAAAAACCATTCATTTATAGTATTCGCGATCGATTGTCTCCCAAAGTAAAATTCGTTGACGTATATGATGAACTTTTGAAACATAAAAAAGAAGATATTTATCTCCGTACCGATCATCACTGGGCTGGACTTGGAGGATACTATGCCGCCAAGCGTCTTGCTGAGACTGCAGGCGTTCCTTTCAAGGGTCTCGATGCATACGAAAAACATGTTGTTAAGAATTTTGTAGGGTCTATGTATGGATATTCTAAGGATATATCCGTGAAGAAAGCACCTGAAGATTTTGTATACTATACTCCTACCCAAGTAGCCTACGATGCACAATTCGTATCTTATACTCTAAATAAGAATTTCAAGATCGTCAGGGAATCAAAACCATATAAATCTGCTTTCTTCAAGAAATTTAAAGATGGAAGTGGAAATGCCTATCTGACATTCATTGGTACTGACCAAGCTTTCGTCAAAGTGAAGACTTCTACCCCTGGCAACCGCAAACTGCTAATCATAAAAGACTCATACGGGAATGCAGTTCCGGGCAATCTTTTCTATAGTTTCAATGAAGTTCACGTCATTGACTTCCGCTATTTCACACATAATCTTAAGGAATATGTGAAAAACAATGGAATTACAGACATTGCTGTATGCTTCAATGTCTTCAATGCCTACAGTAGTGGAAGCGCTTCTAAAGTGAAGAAAATGCTTACCCAGACCGGTGGTATTCCTGCAGTTTCTAATACTGATTCGAAACCAAAAGAGAAAAAAGAACAAGCGAAATCAGAATCTATTGAGTCTGTGAGTCCGTCAGAGAGTACTCAGGCTTCTCCTGTTAATGAATCTTCAAATCAGGAGAATACCCAGCCCCAAAAAGAAGAGAATCCGGTGACACCGGAAAAAACTATAAATCCGGAAGTATAATGGCAGACTACAGAAGAAAGCCGGAATGGCTCAAAATAAAACTACCAAAAGGTTTCAAGACAAGTCAAGTGGTAGGTCTTCTCAATGAGAAGCATCTTCATACTATTTGCTCAAGTGGCATGTGCCCCAACCGTGGTGAATGTTGGGGCAATGGCACCGCTACCTTTATGATTGGAGGTAATGTATGCACACGCAGTTGCAAATTTTGTAACGTCGCTACCGGTCGTCCCCTTCCTCTCGACAAGAAGGAGATTTCGGATATTGTGGAATCCGTAAAATCCCTGAAATTGAAGCATATCGTCATTACTTCTGTTGACCGCGACGATCTTCCGGATTTGGGAGCAAACCATTGGGCTGAAATGATACGCACATTAAAAAAGGAATGCCCCGGAGTGACTATGGAGGTATTGATACCGGACTTTCAAGGACGTGAAGATTTAGTGCAGTTAGTAATAGACGAAAAGCCGGACGTAATCTCACATAATCTTGAGACCGTCAGGCGTCTGACTCCTGAAGTACGATGCCATGCTACCTACGATACATCCTTAAAGGTAATCCGTCAAATAGCACAGAGTGGCATCCGCTCAAAAAGCGGAATTATGCTTGGACTTGGAGAAATTCCAGAGGAGATATTTCAAACTATGGACGACCTTTTGGAGGCGGGATGCGAAGTGATGACAATAGGGCAATATCTGCAACCCACAGCCAAACACTATCCGGTGCAAGAATATATTCATCCCGACATTTTTGAGCAATACCGCAAGGAAGGACTAAGCCGAGGCTTCCGCCACATAGAATCAGCCCCAATGGTAAGATCCTCCTATCACGCCGAGCGCCACATCCATTGACAATCGTCTAAAATTGAAAAGATCCTAAACAGATTCTTTACCCACAATCTTTTCTCAACGAGTAGTCAAAGATGAGATATCGACTTTGACGGGGGAGACTTCGCAGCGGGACTTGGTGGTGAAATGATGCGGGGCGAAGAGTTCTATTCCGGCTTCGTTGAAGTAATCCTGGATATTCTGCAGGAGATCTGACATTATTACCGGCATATCGTCTGCGTCCTTTATGTAGGCGTTGATCTGATAGCACATATAATTGTCGTTAAGCTCTGTCTCAAGGACAAATGGCGCTGGATGCTCAAGTACCCCGGTAGTCTTCAAAGCTGAATCTATTAGCAATTGGTGTACCCTGCGCCACGGAACGTCATACCCCATCGTCAGCATTGTATGAATGATAAGCCCATACTGGCGTGCTGATGCTGAATAATTGACAGTATCGGAGGTTGTAATAAAGGTATTAGGTATTGTCACTATTTCATTTTTGATAGTCTTTATGCGTGTGATGAAGGGTGACTTTTCAACCACATTCCCAACCGTATTATTGACCTTTATGAAATCTCCTTTCTTGAAAGGACGCATATAAGTGATCACAAAACCTGCGATAAAATTGGAAATCACAGAGCTTGAACCCAGCGAAACAATAAGACCGACAAACACAGAAATTCCTTGGAAAACTCCTGACTCTGAACCGGGTAAGTAAGGGTATATCATCGCAATCATGAAAGCATAAAGAAGAAAGCGGATGATATTGAACGTAGGTTCTGCCCAATCAGAGTAAAAACCGGAAATTTTCAGTTTCTCACTTTGTATTTCATCGGAAATATAGCGGAAGCCCTTTACTATATATCTTACACAATACCAAATTATAGCTATTATGAAAAGATTAGGTATATATTCAATTATTGATTTGATCACCATCTTAATGGGATCCACAATATAATCAAAAATCTTTAAGGCAAGCCCCTCTGTCTGAGGAAATATTGAAAATAATATTGGGACTGTCAATATAAAGAAGAATAAAAGCACACCATATCTCAAGAATCTGCAAATCACCAACAGTGCCCTGCATAAATATTTGGTGTTCAAGAGCTCATAATCTTTTATGACAAGAGGTTTGAGCTTATGCACTTTTAGCCAAATTATCTCTCTTCTTAACTTTCGGAAAAGGAAGTTGATAAACTTTACCAGCAAATATTGCATGATAATTACAAGCACAAAAAGAGCAGCTCTCTTCAATATTTGCCAAAAACTGTTTTCTGCCTTTAATAGGGAAATCTTGTCATCAATTATAGGCATCCAAGTCTCTGCAAGCACATGTGGAGTTGTGGAGTGCCAAAGTGCATCATTCTCAGTGACACTGATGATTACCTTGTCGCCATACATTATGTCGATATAACCGTCATTGTCAAGAAGATATACGGAATCTCGACGAAGTCGACGATCATGTCCAATCTTGATTATTGTCTCAGTAGTAGTCTCAGCCCTATCGAATGCAGAATGACCTCCTCGGGCAGCATAAATCTTGAAAAGAGTATCTTCTTCTATTACTACCGGCACTCCGGGAGTAATAGCACGCAGAGAATCGATACGTTGCTTCTGAGCAGCTTTTTTCAAAGAGTCTTCCACTACATGCTGATTGTTGGCTTCAAGCTGTGTCTTAAGAAGAATCTCATTCAGCCTCATCTGCTCCACTTCAAGCATCAGTTCGGCAATGCGTGCAGAATCTGTCTTCAATTCTTCCAATACGTTCTCTCCCACCCCTTGCGGATTTATTGTATCAGAATTGCCGGAATGTGAAGGCAAGAGAAGTTCTCCAGCTTTCTTAAGAATCTGGGCATTTATGGAAGAGGGTACGGATATCGAACCTATCAGCACCAATAAGAATATGATAATTTGATAATGCATCGCTTTGTCTTTTTTTTTGCACTTGAAGTTAGAATCTAAGACATTCGGTCACGGTAGTCTTCGTATGTGAATTCACGGAGAAGAATGGGATCACCGTCCTTGGGTTGTAGCCATATCGATGGATGCTGTATACCATTAAACATATTGGTCTTGACCGTTGTGTAGTGATTCATATCGCAGAGTGTCAGTTGATCACCCGCAGTCAAGGGTTTCGCAAAATCCCAATCTCCCACGAAGTCTCCACTCAGGCAGGAATTACCACCAAGTCGGTATGTATGACGTTCAGAGTCCCCGAAATGATGGTCGCCTGTCCGAAGATCGGTATTTTCTTCTTCCGGCAGAGCTTCTGCAATGACAGGCTTATATGGCATTTCCAGACAATCGGGCATGTGGCAAGCAAACGAGGCGTCGATAATAGCTGTCTTTATTCCTGCATCTTCCACCACGTCGAGCACTTGAGTGATCAAATCGCCTGTCTGCCACATAAAGGCACTACCGGGCTCCATGATTATCTTGAGATTAGGATACTCGGCATGTAGCTCTTTCATAAGAGAAATCAGGAAATCAATGTCATATCCTTTACGTGTCATCAGATGTCCTCCACCCATATTGAGCCACTTAGCTTTTGGCAACAGATGTCCATATTGTTCTTTTAAGGCTTCAAGCACCTTTGCCAAATCATGACTGTCAGATTCACAAAGGGCATGGAAGTGGAGTCCTTCTATTCCTTCGGGAAGTCCATCTTCAAAAGCAGATGCTGACTCTCCGAAACGAGAACCGGGAACGCATGGATTGTAAATGTCTGTCTCTATGACACTGCAATGGGGGTTGACACGAATTCCGGTACTCACCCTCTTTTCAGGATGCATCTCGTTCCATTCGTCAATCTTAGTTTTGAATCGGTAGAACTGAGCCAAAGAGTTAAACGTGATATGAGAGCAACCGGCGAGAAACTTTGGGAATGTCTCGTCAGTGAATACAGGGCAATAAGCGTGAACGTCATTTCCGAGATAGTCAAGAGACAGTTGCATTTCATTAAGTGAACTTGCAGTGCTTGATGAGAAGTATTTCTTGACAATAGGGAATGTTTTCCAGAGTGCATTTGCTTTAAATGCCATAATAATTTTGACGTCGGCTTCCTCTTCTACTTTACGCAGAAGCTTAAGATTCCGTTCAATGCGATCTTCGTAGACAATATAATAAGGAGTCTTAATCATATTAAAAGTCGATTTTGCCTTGTTTAGCAGCTTCAAGCATCTTGGTTCCGGGCATTAGGAAAACTTCAAGGCGGCGATTTTTATTACGGTTTTCTATGGATGAGTTTGGCACGAGGGGAGCTTCGTCGCCGAATGCGTATGAGAATGTATAAGATGTGTCAGCACCTTGATCGTTAAACCAAGCTGTAATTGCATCGACGCGGTCTGCCGTGATATTATCTCTATACTGGAGCGATCCTGTGTTGTCAGTGTGCATGACGAGCAAGACGCGAAACATATCAGGGTCTTTCATATATCTCTTTATTGGATTCAGATATTTTGAAGCTCCTTCAGAAAGGTCGATGGAATTAGGAGCAAAAAGTTCGCTTGCAGGGATGGTGATTAGTATCACTTCTTTCTTTCTGTATGCTTCGATGGTGCATTTACCCTGTTTGGGCGACAACGGACCATTCATTAGTTTCTGGCGAGCTTCAAGGTCTTGAAACTTCCGTATTAGGTCGGCAGCCTTCGGCTCTTTAGATAAGTCTACAGACTTGATCATCTGAGCGAAGGTCATGTCTTCGAGGCTATCTTGGGCTGATGCAGAAAAACCGAATAACCCAACTACAAGCAGTAAGTATAAAAATCTATGTAGCTTCATTAGTTTAAATCGAGTAAGCCTTCAGGGAGGTGCATTGTGATAGTTTTGTTGTCTTCATCAATTTTTTCAATGAAATCCTCAGTAAGCGGAATATATACGGTATTTCCTTCCGGGGTCTCTACAATGAAAAGTTCATTCTCAGTATTTGTGTCAATCTCAACCACCTTGCCAATAACTCCAGTAGCTGTATCAACTATTGTGTAACCCAAAAGGTCGTCATATAGAGCGAATTCTTCGTCGTAGTTGTCGAGCATGAACTCTTTTAGTGGGCCTCGGAGAGCATAGACAGTTTTGTTGACGAGTTTTTTTGCTTCGATCTCACTATCGATACCTTCAAACTTAACGAGATATGAGAAAGTGCCTTTAGTGCGCACACTGTCAGCATAAAACGGTACAAAGATGCCGTCAATATCAAGTATTGCAGGGTTTCCTTCTTCAAGATAGTCCGGGTCAATGTCAAGCATCATGTTTAGTTCTCCCTTCAGAGCATGTGTCTTGAGGAGCTTACCAACAGATGTGATTTCATCTTCTTTAATCATCAGTTTCTAAATATTTTAGCCCCGAGTGAATTTAGGCGTTCATCAATATGTTCATATCCTCTGTCGATCTGATCAATATTTTCAATGCGACTTGTTCCTTTTGCAGACATGGCTGCCATAAGAAGGGCAATGCCGGCACGTATATCCGGGCTGACCATTCGAGCAGCCTTCAAGGAATTGAACTTGCCACTTCCAATTACTGCTGCACGATGTGGATCACAAAGAATAATGCGTGCACCCATATCAATAAGCTTATCGACGAAGAAAAGACGACTCTCAAACATCTTTTGATGTATCAGCACGCTTCCCTTAGCTTGAGTTGCAGCAACGAGGAAGATACTGAGAAGGTCGGGTGAAAGACCGGGCCAAGTGGCGTCCGCTATCGTCATTATAGAACCATCTATAAAGGTATCAATCTCATATATTTCTTTCTGATTGATAACAATGTCATCACCTTTTACATTTAGATTGATTCCGAGACGAGCAAATGCATCGGGAATGATACCCAGGTCACGGACACCTACGTTTTTGAGAGTGAGATTGCTGCCGGTCATAGCTGCTATACCAATAAAACTACCTACCTCAATCATATCAGGAAGGAGACGATGGTTGGCACCCCAAAGAGATTCAACGCCGGTGATCGTCAGAAGATTGCTGCCTATTCCATCGATTTTTGCACCCATTCGTACAAGCATTCGGCACAGTTGCTGCACGTATGGTTCGCACGCAGCATTGTAGATGGTAGTCTTTCCTTTAGCAAGCACAGCCGCCATTACAAGATTTGCCGTGCCGGTCACGGAAGCTTCATCCAGAAGCATGTAGACTCCATTAAGACCTTTTGGCGCAGTAATGTTATAAACACGTCGAGAGGAATCATAGTCAAAATTAGCTCCAAGACGTTCAAGACCAATAAGGTGAGTATCTAAGCGGCGGCGCCCAATCTTATCACCTCCCGGTTTAGGGAGTACTGCCTTTCCATATCGAGCCACCAAAGGACCGATAATCATCACCGAACCTCTCAAAGACTGAGCCTTCTTAAGAAAATCTTCTGAATAGAGATACGCAAGGTTGACGTTGTCGGCTTGAAATTCACATGTATGAGGGTCAATATATGATGTCTTAACTCCAAGATGAGACATTAGATCGACAAGATTATTTACGTCAGCAATGTCCGGAAGATTTGATATTGTGACTTTCTCAGAAGTGAGTAGAGTAGCACAAATCACTTGCAAAGCCTCATTTTTTGCACCTTGCGGTTCAATTGAACCTTGGAGTCGGCAACCGCCTTCGACGATGAATTCACTCATATTTTCAGTAGTTTTGACGGTTATTTTTCTTTTTGTTGTTTTTATTTTGCTTTTGCGGTGTCACTTCCTGATAATCATGTAGGCATATATCACCGGGATTAAGGTCGATCTTGCCGTCGCTCATAAAGCAAAGGTCGCGGAGCACTTTTGTATCACTTACCCCTTCCTTATTATGGGCAATCATAAGCTTTTTCATGTGATTAGCTATGACTCCTATGAGATTCTTTCGTTCTTCCGAATCTTCCATATCAGCCACGGTCAGCACCATATTCTGAATGTGCTTGCCGTAATAACGGAAGATTATCTCGCGGGAATTGCTATACGGAATGGGTTGAGGGACAGGATTTGCCTCCTCTGCTTGGATAACCGGAAACGGAAAATCAATATCAAGTTCGAAACGCGACATAATATTAATATGATCCCAAATCTTTTGCTTTCCATTTGGATCCTTCTTCAAATTCGGGAAGAGAATCGTCATGATTTCAGCTATAGAATTAGCACAGCGAGTGCGTTCTTCACGGTCCGGGATAGAGACACAGAAATCCACAAGGTTTTGTATGTTTCTGCCATACTCGTTGAGGAGAATGGGTTCCATTCCCGTATTGTATGGTATGAGAGCGATCATGTCTGAAGAAACTGGAGTTTCGCCGATGGTTGGGGTATTTATTTCGTATGTGGTTTCTTCCATTATATATATTGTTTAATTGTTTAAGCGTTTAATCGTTTAATCATTTAATTGTTTCTATAGGCCTTTGACATGGGAGATTTTGGCTTCGTATTCCTTTAAATACTCAGGCACACTGTATGCAGTGTCAATAAAATCTGATTCACGGAAGGCCTTTTCAGCAAGTGCTGTCATGTCGGAAGCTTTTGGATTCACCCCGTCGAGCCAATGATATTTCTCCCCTTTCAAGACATCTTTTGATTTTGCCGAGCCGTCGCCCATGAAATAAATGTCACGGTCTTTGGGCAAATCAGAGTAAGAATTCTCATCCAGGATGTGAGGCTGAGGCTTCATAAATTCATCCAGACGGAAATTATATGCAGAAGTATAGACTTCCATCCTTCGAGCATCTATCATCGGAACAAGGATTTCATCACCCTGCCAATCTATATTTCTGAACATTGCCTTTACAGCCAATAGCTTTAATGTAGAGACACCTATTAATGGGACATCAAGAGAAAAACAGAGACCTTTTGCCATTGAAAGACCAATTCTAAGTCCCGTGTAGCTACCTGGCCCCATACTTACTGCAACCGCATCTATCTTCCATTCACGACGGCGAGCTTCCTTAACACACTCATCAACGAATGGACCTATAGCTCGAGCATGATTCATCTCCACATCATCCTCCCGGCTGAATTCAGCCAATCCTTCGTGGATAAGAGCTACGCTGCAGTATTTACCGGATGTCTCTATTGCGAGTATTGTGCTCATTGTTCGTTACGTTTAATTTTTGAATAATTTTTAATTTGGCCAGCGCATCGCATTCCATCGATAGCGGCTGAAACTATACCTCCGGCATATCCTGCACCTTCCCCAGCCGGGTAAAGACCTTTTATTTCTACATGGCAAAGGGTTTCTTTATCTCTTGGAATCCTTATAGGACTCGAAGTGCGTGACTCAAGCCCAATCAGGATAGCATTATTGTCGAGAAAGCCTTTTGCTTTACGCCCGAACTCAAGAAATCCTTTCTTAAGTCTTTCTCCTATGAATGGAGGAAGCAGTTTATCCATTCTTGCTTCATAAAGACCTGGCAGATAGCTTGAAGGCGGCAAATTCTTGGAATCCTTCCCTTCTACAAAATCTTTCATTCTCTGTGCAGGAGCGACTATGCTACCATTAGATGCCTTATAGAACTTTCTTTCGAGGTCTTCTACCATATCAAGCATTTCAAACTCGCCTCTCCCTTCATATTCCGGAAAATCGCCCGGACGGAGCTCGACTACCATACCTGAATTTGCCCATATACTGCTGCGAGCTGATGCTGACATACCATTGACCACTAATTCTTCCGGACCGCTTCCAGCTGCAACCACCACTCCCCCTGGACACATACAAAAACTATATACACCCCGACCATCCACCTGAGTGACAAAACTATATTCTGCTGCCGGAAGCCAACGACCTCGTCCATTAGGACTATGATATTGTATCTGATCGATGAGACGCTGAGGATGCTCAAGACGCACTCCTACAGCAAGACCTTTTGCCTCCATCTTCACGCCATCGCGGGAAAGATTACGATAGACATCTCGAGCCGAATGGCCAGTGGCAAGTATAACGGCATCACCCATCACCTTTTCCCCATTAGATGTCTCAACGCCACGCACAGTTCCATCTTCAATCAGAAGACGTTCTGCTTTTGTTTGAAAATGCACTTCTCCCCCATGCTTAATGATGGTCTGACGGATATTCTTCATAATACCAGGAAGTCGATCACTGCCTATATGTGGATGCGAATCTATCAAGATGTTTTCATCAGCACCATGTTGCACAAGAAGAGACAGAACTTCTGTGGTATTTCCTCGTTTTTTACTCCTCGTATATAACTTGCCGTCGGAAAATGTTCCGGCCCCTCCTTCACCAAAGCAATAATTTGACTCAGGGTCGATTTCTTTTTCTCGATTGAGAGTTGCTATGTCAAGACGTCTTGCATCTACGTCTTTACCTCTCTCAAGCACAATGGGACGCATACCAAGACGTATGCATTCAAGCGCAGCGAAGAGACCTGCGGGACCGGCTCCAATTATGACGACAGTCTGATTCGAATCTGTGACATCCGGAAACTTCACAGGGATGTAGCCGGAAGGCACCTTCCGGTCGTCGGCTGAGGCTATCCTTACAGTAAGATTAATTATTATGTCGCGTTTACGAGCATCTACAGATCGCTTCACAATCTTCCAGTCATTCACCTTGCAACCGGCTGCTCCAAAAACCTTTGAAGCAAGAAGCTCCGGTTGAGCTGCAATTTCGGGCGATACTCGTAGGGAAATATCCTTTATCATAATATACTTTGCGGAATAAAAACCGTCTTGTGAACATTTTTACCTACAAAATTAGTAAAAATTTTTGGCACTTCATAAAAATTCTGTAATTTTGTAGATTATGAAAGAAAAAAACAATATAGGATGCTTGTTTGACCTGGATGGAGTTTTGGTCGACAGCGAAAGGATATATACAAAGATATGGGAGGCTATCGAAAAGCAATGGCCTACGGGAATCGACAATTTTGCCTATAAAATCAAAGGCACTACACTGGAAGATATACTTGAAAGATATTTCCCCGAAGATGTCAGAGAAGACGTCACTAAAGAACTTCTTCGTCTTGAAGGGATGATGATCTATGAAGCTTTGCCTGGAGCTATCAGCTTTCTTGATGCTTTGAAAAGTAGAGGAATTCCAATTGCTTTGGTAACAAGTAGCAACGGGCATAAGATGGATCATCTATGGCATGACATGCCAGGGTTAAAGGAAAAGTTTGATGTTATCATCACAGGGGATGAAGTGCATTGCTCAAAGCCAGATCCGGAAGGATATCTGGCAGCAGCGGCAGGTCTTGGCGTGAATCCTGAAAAATGTGCTGTCTTTGAAGACTCGTTGCAAGGGGTGAAGGCCGGTAAGGCTGCCGGTGCATACGTAATTGGGATTGCAGGGACACTCAAGGCATCTGACATTGCTCCATACAGTGATATTGTAGTAAATGCAGTGGCAGATATTCATGTCGATAAGCTGGAAGAAGTTTTGAAATCAAGAGGCTGATAAAAATGCATAACTTCGAACCATTGGCGGAACGTCTGCGCCCCAATACATTAGATGACTATATCGGACAGAAGCATCTGGTAGGCCCCGGAGGAATTATCCGCAATATGATTGAATCCGGAAAGATTAACTCATTCATTCTGTGGGGTCCTCCGGGAGTGGGAAAGACTACTCTTGCGCGCATCATTGCCAATACTATTGATGTCCCTTTCTATACTCTCAGTGCTGTGACTTCCGGAGTAAAAGATGTAAGGGATGTGCTCGAAAAGTGCACAAGAGAAGCATCAAGCGTATTTGCAAAAGGACGTCCGATTCTATTTATCGACGAAATCCATCGTTTTAACAAGGCTCAGCAGGATTCTCTGTTAGGTGCTGTGGAAAAGGGGGTCGTGACGCTTATTGGAGCCACCACGGAGAATCCATCTTTTGAAGTGATACGTCCACTTTTGAGCCGTGCTCAGGTGTATACGTTAAAATCGCTTGAAGAAGAAGATCTACAGACCCTTCTTGAGCGTGCCATGAAAAATGATCGTATTCTTTCCAAGAGAAAAATAGAAGTGAAATCAACAAAGGCCCTTTTCCGTTTTGCCGGAGGAGATGCCCGAAAACTTCTTAATATACTTGATTTGCTTGAGCAGAGTGTAGCAGATGATGCGCCGGTCATAATTGACGATGAATTCGTCACCAATAGTCTTCAAGTGAATCCGGCGGCTTACGACCGAAATGGAGAGATGCACTACGATATCATATCTGCATTTATCAAGTCTGTACGCGGCAGTGATCCTGACGCAGCAATCTACTGGCTTGCCCGTATGGTGGCGGGAGGAGAAGACCCCAAGTTCATAGCTCGCCGTCTTGTCATACTCGCTGCAGAAGATATTGGACTCGCCAATCCCAACGCGTTATTGCTGGCAAATGCCACATTCGATGCATTGCAGAAGATAGGCTGGCCGGAAGGGAGAATTATATTGGCAGAGTGCACAATATATCTTGCTACATCGCCCAAAAGCAACTCAGCTTATCTATCTATCGACAATGCTCTCGAGACTGTAAGAAATACCGGAGACCTGCCGGTGCCCTTGCACCTTCGAAATGCCCCAACATCTCTTATGAAAGAAATGGGTTATGGTCACGACTACAAATATGCACATGACTTCAAGAATCATTATGCAGCCCAACAATATCTTCCGGATGCCCTTGCCGGGGCAAGATTCTGGACTCCTCAATCTAATCCCGCTGAAACAAAGCTTGATGCTTACATGAAATCTTTGCGAAATAATCCTTGATATGCACTATTATAAGACTATAATTTAGCAGAATATCAAAAGAATAGGCTCCGCAGGGTGGTATCCATACCTACGGAGCCTGTCTTATTTCAGTTCGTCTTTGAGAAATCGAGAGGTTGGAGTGTCGAGAAGTGACATTTCTTCCGGAGTTCCGCTTGCAACTAATTGACCACCTTCTTTGCCACCTTCCGGTCCCATCTCAATGAGCCAATCTGCAGATTTTATGACATCAAGATTATGCTCGATCACTATCATGGTGTTGCCTTTGTCTACAAGTTTATTGATGACACCAAGAAGCACTTTAATGTCATGGAAGTGAAGTCCTGTAGTTGGTTCATCAAGAATGAAGATAGTCCTTCCGGTGTCTTTTTTTGCAAGCTCTGTAGCAAGTTTCACACGTTGGTTTTCTCCTCCACTTAGAGTGCTTGAGGGTTGACCAAGTTTAATATAACCAAGCCCTATCTCTTGAAGAACCTTTATCTTCTTTAGTATAGACGGAACATTTTCAAAGAATTCCACAGCTTGGTTGACAGTCATTTCCAAAACATCTGCTATTGATTTACCTTTATATCGAACTTCAAGAGTTTCGCGATTGTATCTTTTACCATGACATTCCTCGCATGGCACAAGCACATCCGGAAGGAAATTCATCTCTATGGTGCGATATCCATTTCCTTTGCATGATTCGCAGCGACCACCACTGACATTAAAAGAGAATCTCCCCGGTTTATAACCTCGGATTTTAGATTCCGGCAACTCCATAAAGAGTTTTCGAATATCAGTAAAGACACCTGTATAAGTAGCCGGATTAGATCGTGGTGATCTGCCAAGAGGAGACTGATCTACCGTAACAACTTTATCAACATTTTCAAGTCCACGTACGTCTTTATATGGAAGCGGAGCTGTGTTCGAACGATAGAATTTCTGGCTCAATATGGGTTGAAGAGTTCCATTTACAAGGCTTGACTTGCCGGAACCTGACACACCGGTGACACATATAAATTTGCCAAGGGGAAATTCCACATCAACGTTTTTCAGATTATGTCCTGTAGCACCTTTGATGGTGAGTTTCTTTCCGTTTCCTTTCCGTCTTTCTTTTGGAACTTCAATAGACTTTTCTCCATTAAGATAAGAAGCAGTAAGAGTGTGGGTCTTTTTCATCTCATCTGGAGTGCCTTGAAAGACCACGTTGCCACCTTTTCTGCCAGCTCCGGGACCAATATCCACAATATAATCCGCTTCATTCATAATATCTTTGTCATGCTCTACGACAATAATGGAGTTGCCATTGTCTCGCAATTGCTTGAGGCTATTGATAAGACGCTCGTTATCGCGTTGATGAAGTCCTATAGAGGGCTCGTCAAGAATATAGAGCACATTCACAAGTTGGCTTCCAATCTGAGTGGCGAGACGAATACGTTGACTCTCACCTCCGGAGAGAGAAGAACTTGGACGGTTGAGCGATAGATAATCCAGACCTACATCAAGAAGGAACTTCAGACGTGAACGAATCTCTTTCATTATCTCCACAGCTACTAGACGACGCTGACTATCGACTCTGTCTTCAAGACCTTGAGTCCATTCGTAAAGCTCCTTTATATCCATATTGGCAACGTCGGCGATATTCTTGTCGTCGATGAAATAATGGAGTGAGATCTTGTTGAGACGCTGACCTCCACATTCCGGACATACAGTATGAGTATAGAATTGTTCGCTCCATTTTTTAGCCTCACTACCGAAATCATCCGTCTGCTGAGCTTCTATATATTTTACAAGCCCTTCATAATTAGATTCATACGAGTATGTCTGCATAGTTGCATTGGCAAGTACGAGACGTGTGTCAGTGCCATTAAGAATCTCATCAAGAGCTTCTTCAGGAAGATTTTTAATAGGAGTCTTCAGAGTTGCCCCATAGATCTTGCAGATAGCCTCTATTTGCATAAAGACGAGGCTGCTTTTATATTTGCCCAGAGGTACTATTCCACCTTCATATATTGACTTGTTCTTGTCAGGAATAATCTTATCGACATCAACAATATTGACTTCTCCAAGACCTTTGCAACGACGGCACGCACCTTGTGGAGAATTGAATGAAAAATTGTGGGGAGCAGGTTCAGGATAAGAAAGCCCATTTTCAGAATCCATCAACAGAAGCGAGAAATGATGGAGCTTACCCGTCTCCATATCAATCACCATCATCTGCTTATCGCCTTGCTTCAACGCCTCTTCCACGGCTTTCTTCAGCCGGTCAGATTCATTTTCGCGCACTTTAAGGCGGTCTATAACAAGTTCGATATCATGATTACGATATCTATCGGTCTTCATTCCGTAAGCAAGTTCTCGGAGTTCACCATCGATTCGGACATTAAGATAGCCTTTTTTCCGAAGATTTTCAAAAAGTTCCTTATAATGCCCCTTACGGTTTCTTACGAGAGGAGCGAGCACATAAATTTTTCTGTCAGCAAATGTCTTGCTGACCATTTCCACAATCTTTTCCTTGGTGTATTTCACCATTGGTTTGCCACTGATATAGCTGTGTGGTTCGCCAAGTCGTGCGAATAGAAGACGAAAAAAGTCATAAATCTCTGTCGTCGTGCCTATAGTAGAACGTGGATTATTGTTAGTAGTCTTCTGCTCTATGCTTATGACCGGATTCAAGCCTGTGATCTTATCTACATCCGGACGATCCATATTACCGAGGAGATTGCGGGCGTATGCAGAAAAAGTCTCAATATAACGGCGTTGGCCTTCGGCAAAAATAGTGTCGAAAGCAAGCGAAGACTTCCCGCAACCACTTAAGCCCGTAATGACACTAAGCGAATTGTGGGGAATCGTAACATCTATATTTTTCAAATTGTGGACTCTCGCACCGGAAACTTCGATGCGATCAGCCGCCATGATATTATTATTCATATTTGTATTAAATCAATTTTCAAAGGACGCACAGCCCATGCGTCCACACAAGGAGAAAACATCCCTTGTCAAAATAAATTGTTATTTTTCCCTATAATAACAATTATCATGCCATTATTGCTCAGGTTGCGAAGAAGTGCCTGTTCTTCCTACATATTTCACAATATTTATGTCTCCACTCTTCTTATATTTCTTTCCGTCGGTGCCGGTCGCTTCCAATACATAGAAGAACACTCCGGAATCAACTGTCTTTCCATGAACCTTGCCATCCCATCCTTGCTCAGGCGACGAAAGATAGCATACCTGATGACCTTGACGGTCGAAAATATAGCATTGGAAAGTCTGAAGCGAACGGTAGGCCACTTTCCACTCATCATTCACTCCATCGCCATTTGGAGAAAAGGCATTGGGAATCTTAAGAAGACTCTCCCCTATCGATACTTCATAAACATCACTTACATACTCACAGCTACCGTCTGAATTACTGCCAATATATCTGACATAATGCGACCCTTCCTCAAGGAATGTATAGTCAAGGTCTTGAGAAGTGAAACGATAATCTATTTCTTCGAAATTAGGATCCCTTGTGAGTTGCCATTCATTATGGATGACACCGTCGGTGACAAATGCTTGAAAAATAATCTGACATGGTGCAGATCCCCCAAGACCTTCTGAGTCGTTGCCACCAATAAGATTACTTCCTTCTTTTTCAGAGTCCGAATCATCATTAGAGTCGGAATTTTGAGTTATGGCAAAAGTGCGAGCATCTACTGATACAGGATTGACTGTCACAGTTTCTACCGTCTCTTCCCAATTCCAAGCTTTAAGAAACTTATCACCGGTAATTTTAAAGACTGAAGAACAGTAATTGGGAGGTGAAAGACGATATTCTGATTGGAAACTTTCGAATTTCTTGACCATTTCTGTATCATAGAAATTACCCTGGTCTGATTTATCCTCCCATTCTTGAGTAGTATATTCTATTGTGATTTCTTGATCAAGAGTCTTTTGCATACCATTGATGGTAAAATATCTTATAGGATCTCCCGAACCAGCCAGATTTATAATAGTCACTCCGCATTCTTGTTCGTCAGCAGGAGCTGCTGACTGTAGTTTCAGGCGATGTGGAAGATAATCGACAATCCAAAAGCAATATCTTCTATCGCCATCTTCTACAATATATCCTTTGTCACCCTCTAAATCGGAAAGTGTGCTTGTATTTCCCTCTTGAAGGGAAGCAACTTCTTCAGCATGGCCTCCACCTAAGTTTCCATATTTAAGCCAATTTATTCGATTTCCAGCTGAAGATGTATATGAGGCAGTTACTCCTTGAGTAGAATATAATACATATATCTTTTCAAGGCCAGTCGATTTTTCCGGAGTCTCTTCAAGGACTTTCAGTGAATTGCCACTGAATGTGATTGACTGGGAAAAGACAGGCAATGCTAAGCCACATGTTATTATGAAAAAAAGTAATGTTTTCCGTATCATATAATGTATAACGGAAAACATTACCATTTAAGTATGAAATAGCTTGTTTATTCCTGCAATTGTTTGTCTCCTTATATCAGCAGAAGCTTAACAAAAGATTTTTGCAATATTAAACGCAACTACAGCTAATATCCAAGCGAGGATAGTGTTGTAGCATAGGGAGAATAGTCCATAGCGCCAGTTTCCAGATTCTCTTATAGTTGCTGTAAGTGTGGCAATGCAAGGGAAATAGAGCAAGACGAAGACGAGAAAGGCTATGGCAGATGGTATTGTAAAAGGAGTTTTTCCGGTAAGAGGTGATGGAGTTTTCAGGCGTTCGCTCAATGCATCAGCATCATCGTCGCCGACATAAAGGACACCCATCGTAGAGACTACGACCTCCTTTGCCGCCATTCCAGCTAATAATGAAACGCAAGATTGCCATCCAAGTTCCATTGGACGCACCACCGGTTCGCAAAACTTTCCTATATTGCCTAAAATAGAGTGTTCCTGCTGATAAGTGTGAAGAATGATTTCGTCAATCTCTTCAGTAGACTTATCGCTGCGATCGCTTTCCGGCATTTCAGCCAAGACAGTGTCTATATATGATTGAGGTACACTTTCGAACGAGAATCTGGGGAAGTATGAAAGAGCCCAAATTATTATGGATGCTACCAGAATCAGACCACCCATCTTTTGCAAATATTGCTTTGCTTTCGACCACATACTGCGCATGACTGCCTTAGAAGTCGGCACCCGATAAGGAGGCAACTCCATTACGAATGGAGTTTCATCTGCTTTAAACCAGAATTTTCTTAACAACTTTGCAGTCATAATCGCCACGATAATGCCAAGGAGATATAATCCGAAAAATACTGTTGCTCCGTGGTGAGGGAAAAATGTACCGGCAAGCAAGACGTATATTGGTAATCGTGCTGAGCATGACATAAATGGAAGAATCAAAATCGTAATTAAGCGGCTTGAACTGCTCTCTATAATGCGTGTAGACATAATGGCAGGAACGTTGCAACCAAACCCTGTCACCAACGGAATGAAACTCTTGCCATGCAATCCCATCTTATGCATCAATTTATCCATAATGAACGCGACCCGTGCCATATATCCCGAGTCTTCCATAAAGGATATGAAGAAATAAAGAATCAGAATATTGGGTAGAAACACGATCACTCCACCTACACCACCAATGATGCCATCAAGCAAAAGGTCTTTCAATGGTCCGTCTGGCATATAATTTGAGACAAGGTGAGAAACCCACGACACAAGGTCTTCTATCCATTCCATCGGATAAGAACCTACCTCAAAGGTACACCAAAAGATACAGAACATAGCAGCCAAAAATATCGGAAACCCGAAAAGTTTATTAGTGACCACAGTATCAATGATCTTGGTAGTTTTTTCTTCATGTGCGAGATCTCCTTCCAAAGTCTCTGCAAGCGCACCTTGAATGAACCCATATTTATTAGCTGCAATGGCAGTCTGCACATCTTCGTTGACTTCCTGTTTTATTTCCGCCGCTACCCTATCGCGATCTTCAATTATCTTATCATGATCAGGTGTATTTTGTATCAAAAGTTCAGCTTCAGGATCCCCTTCAAGAAGTTTAATGGCAAGGTAGCGCGTAGCGAAATGCAGAGGCACTTTTGAGTCAGCTTTCAAATCAGCTCTGAGCACATCTACACCAGCCTCTATGGCAGGACTCATTTTCACATGTATATGGCGAGTATCGGGATGCTTCATTTCATAGACTTCAATGACGGTGTCAAGAAGTTGATGTACACCCCTTCCTGTCGCAGCAACTGTAGGGACTATAGGAACACCAAGCATAGCCCCAAGCTCTTTATATTTCAGATTCGCACCGGATTTCTCGAGTTCATCATACATGTTGAGTGCTATCACCATCGGACGGTTCATGTCGATGAGTTCGGTAGTCATGTATAGATTTCTCTCAAGATTAGAAGCCACGACGACATTGATCATCACGTCAGGAGTCTCGTCACGAAGATAACGCACCACATACTGCTCCTCCGGGCTATAGGCAGACAGCGAATATGTGCCGGGTAGATCCACAATATTTATTCGATAACCTTTATAATTGAGGTGACCCGATTTAGCGTCGACTGTCACTCCGGCATAGTTGCCAACATGTTCGTTGGCTCCGCTTACTATATTAAAAAGTGATGTCTTGCCGCAATTAGGATTTCCGAGAAGGGCAACGTTGATTATCTTGTCATGCCTTACTGCATGCGATGCATCTTCATCATGCCGTGCAGTAGCTTTTTTTTCAGCCTTATCGGCATCAGGTTCGTGTTCTTGCCATTCCTGTAGAGGCATAATTTCTATCATTGAAGCCTCATTTCTTCTCAAAGAAACTTCATAATCCATCAAAGCATACTTAACAGGATCCAAGAGTGGAGCATTTAGCATGCACTTCACTTCTCTGCCACGTACAAAGCCCATTTCCATCACCCTTTTACGGAAAGCCCCGTGTCCGAGTATTTTTGTTATCACTCCGGTTTCGCCCGGCTGTAGGTCGACTAATCTCATTTTGTTATATAGACTAATTCTAAATAACTGCAAAATTACAAAATTTTTGTAACTTTGTCAATACCCACAAATGAGATTTATTGATAGTATGCAATGAGAAAGGGTCTACCTATTTTTTAGATGAAAATGGAGATAATTCGATGATTTCACAGTCTTTCATGTCTGAGACGTCGATAGATAGCTTTACAAGAGTACGGACACTATGCCATCCGAAGAGCCCGGCAGCCCCGGGATTTATGTGAAGTAATTGTAACTCATTGTCGTAGATTACTTTCAGAATATGGGAATGACCGTCGACCATAAGATTTATATTGTTTTCTTTCAGTAAAGACTTCATTCCTTTGCTCCATTTTCCGGGATATCCGCCTATATGCGTCATAAGAACCTTCACTCCCTCCACTTCAAAAATCTCGAGTTCCTTGCATTTCCTGCGCACCATACCATGGTCAATGTTTCCGGAAACTGCTCTGACTACTGGCACAATATCCTGTAGACGTTCTATTATAGCATAATCTCCAATGTCTCCGGCATGCCAGACTTCATCACAATCTTTGAAATGCTCTGCATATCTGTCGTCCCAACAGCCATGTGTATCACTTAATATTCCTATTCTTTTCATTTTAATCAAATTTATAGGGTAAAAATACTAATTTTTAAGGGCAAAAATACTAAAAAATCAAGATAAATTGGGGTTAATAATTAAATTTTTTCAAAAAAAATTCAGAAAAATTTGGCGGATTAAAAATTTTATCATAATTTTGCAGTGTATTACTACACCAATACACTACTACAATAAACGAAATGGTTG
>JAIDTL010000020.1 GCA_029060725.1 Muribaculaceae bacterium
TCAGACCGCCAGAGAATGGTGCTCAATAAATATCTTGATGGATATGAGGCGAAACTTACAGCGAAAAATTGGGAAAAGATCACAGGTGTTTCAAAGGATACCGCATTGCGTGATATCGACTCCTTGGTAAAACAAGGTATTCTCATCCCTACTCCAGGTAGGGTTAGGGATATTCCGTATTCTATTGACATCACAGGAAAAAAATCCACCGAAAATGAATCTCCATTCAAAGACATCACAATCGAGACAGAGGGCCTTTACCACTACATAACAGCAAACTATGGGTCTACCTCACTACGGGACCGAATCGGAGAGATTGATCATGCTCGATGGGAGAACAGAGAAATCACTCTGACTGATCTTGCATACAAGCACTTCGCTTATATACTTGATTAGGGCTCCGATACAGTAGAATGTTTCAGCAGACCTTCGAATTTGGGGATTATAATCACTAAATTTATTCCAAATTTGGGGATTAGGGGATTTTTTAGTAAATTAGTAAAGTTCAGTTTTATAAGTAAAACAACAAATTAACCATAAAGCGCCTCTCCGAGGCTACTGAGCTTTTATATGGATAACCTCAGGCTGAAGCCTGAGGTTTTGGCATAATTACAGCTCTCCGAGCTGTAAAGTCTGCTACAAAATTGGAACATTTAACTGAATACTCTTGTTAAAATCAAGAGGAATAACTGACACTTTTCAGGAAAAATCAAGAGGAATAATCGAGTGTGGCTTACGCAATGTGCATGCTTTAAGCATGATCAGATTGGATGGGATGTTTCACCTTCGACAAACCGGCTGACGCATACAGAAAGGTGAGGAATGGATCGGGACGTTCCTTTTGGTTTGAATAGGTTTCATGCATTCATGCGACTTTTATCTCGCAAAAATTGCGAGTTTTTATTCGCTTTATTATCTTTGCAGAAAATTTTGAAGCCTATGTTTTTCTGTAGTTGAGGAGGAATTTTTGAATTATGCAATTAAATGAATAGAACTGCATTAACACTTATATTAGTTTTATCCCTGTTTTTGACAATATCTGCGGAGAACAGGGCTCTTCTTGTCGGTATCGGAAAGTATGACACTCGAAAAACGGGATGGTCTGTGATTCATGGGGACTCCGACGTGGATATGCTGAGCGAATGGCTGATAAGCAATGGATATAAGGAGGCAAATATAAATTGCCTTAAAAACGAGCAAGCAACCAAAAACGGTATTGTGAAGGCATTGAGGGAGCTTGCCATGAAGTGTCGACCGGGAGACAAGGTTATTTTCCATTTCTCCGGACACGGTCAGCCTATATCAGACCTCAACGGAGACGAGAAGAAAAAGCCTTTTGATGAGGCAATCGTGCCATACGATGCTTGCAGGACTCGACGATATAAGATCGGCAACTCCTATTACAATGGAGAAAACCATTTGACAGATGATGAACTGAATTATCTTCTCAATGACATCAAGAAAAGACTCGGTAATAATGGTTATCTTTTCGTATCTTTCGACGCTTGCTACAGCGAAGGAATGGAAATGGCAAAATCTATGATCGAGCAGGATGATGTAAAGAAAATTGGACCGATTCGAGGGACAGCCGATGTCTTAAAAATAAGCCGTGACAGTAAGGTCGCAAGAAATCCAAAGCCTAATGAGTTTTCAAAGGGAGGATCGATGACGGTGGTGAGTGCTTGCCGTGATTATGAAAGGAACTACGAATACCGTGAGCCGGGTACAAATAGACTCTACGGATCGCTTTCTTATTGCCTAAAGAATTTAATTGAAAAAGGCATCAGTATGAATAAATGGGAGAATTTCTTTAAAGACGAAAAATACAAGGATTGGGATATCTTTATGTCGGAACAGCACCCGACAATAAAAAGATATTAGTTTAGGAGGTAAAAAAGGTAAGAGGGTTTAGGATGTTCAGGAAGGTTAGGAAGTTTATGAGGTTGAGTAAGTTTTTTGAGTTTATATGGTTGTTTAGAAAGACCATGGTCGGAGCGTTAGCTATCGTTTTGACTATCGCTATATGCGCATCTACAACAAAAGGAGCTAATCCGGCATTCGACCGAATCAGACCGATAGCAGGCGCTGCAGCTGAGGCTCTTCATGAAGGTGACAGCCTAAAAGCACTTTCTTTATATACAGAGGCTCTTGTAAGGGGACAGGAATGGCCTGAAACTACTGACGAACAAATCTTGATGTCGGAAATAGTCGGAAACATAATTCCGCTTAGGATGAAACTGAAAAATGAAAATATACAACGTCTGACACTCGAACTTATGATAAGGCCGGGGGTGGAAGCTGTCAACCGGGAATATAATACATTTGGAGGAAGTCCGGAAAAAATACCTTCTCTTGATGATTCAGATTCGTTCCTTACGGGAGATTCTATTGCAGATAGGCTGAGAATGGCTATCGATTATATGGCTTCCGACAAACTCAAAGAATGTGAGAAGATCCTGATCGCACTATACACCCATACATGGAAAACCGGACTGAACATTGAATGGCGACATGCTGTAGCAAACAAATTGGGTCTTCTCTATATAAAGCTGGGAACAACCAACCAGGCCATTGACATTCTTAGAGCTAACAAGCTTGATATGGACATGAACCAGGAAATCAATGTAGAGTATACCGAAACCCTTGCATATCTTGCGATGGCATTGAAGCAAGATGACACGAGAGTGATGTGGAAATGCTATCTTGAGACATCTAATGAGCTGGCTAAACGTCAAGATCTTAATATACAGCCAATATTAGATGACCTTGTGCGCATTTTCCAACCGAAAGAAGAACAAAACACAATAAAAAAACAAATAGAAAGATTCATTCGAGAAAATGACAGCAACTTATCTTTCCTGACAGAATCACAACGAGAAAAAAGATGGGGAAAGATAAAGGAACGTTGGAGCGACCTTAAATATGCCTTATTGGATTCTGCCGAAAACGTTACGGATATTAATGCATGCTTGAATGCATTCCAATATGAGAAGCAGATAATGCTGCGCTCAGCTGCAAAGACGATGGAAGTCTTGAAAGAATCAGGCGATGAAGAGGCTATTGCCTTGACAGACAGTCTAATCAGGATACGTCAGAGGCTTGCGCAGTCATGGTCGTATAATGAAGACAGGATCAAGGCTGAATACGAGAGATGCCAGAAAGAACTGCTACATCATCATGTGATGAATGGTTTCGAAGAACATTTATACAGAATGCTGACTACAGAAGGCATTGCCGACAGACTCGACAGGAACGAGTCATTCGTGGATTTCGGCACTCTTGAGACTGATGAAGGAGACCGATACTACGCTATCTTGATTTCACAGAATATGCCCAACGGAAAGATCATTCCTCTCTGTACAGTAGAAGAACTGGACAAGTTCATGACATCTACACAGGATGAAGAAGCTCGGAGAATGGTTGAAAAAAGATATGACAATGGATTTCTCTTCGATAAACTATGGAAACCGATCATATCCGAAATCTTGACAGACGAAAGGATTTATTATTGTCCCACAGGTATTTTGGGCCTGATAATGCCGGATGCAATATGTAGAGACGGGAAATATCTCGGTGAAGATTTCGAATTTCACATTCTTTCTTCTGCTGACGATATAGACAATGCCCACGCCGGGACAAAATATATCCCTTATAAACTATTTTCTTTCTGCGCAATAGACTATTATTGCGAGCGACTTGCACTCATCGCAAATGCACAGATGTATGGAGCAGACAAAAAAATTATACTCCCGAGCCTTGAGCGTGATTCCGACACACGATTCGCATTCTCCGAACCTGATGCGATCCCACCTCTTCACAATCCGGAAGATTTCGACTGGCTACAAAAGCTTTGCGACAGCAAAGATATCCCGGTTTTGATACCGACCGGTTTCAATGCGAGCGAACATGCACTTAAATACCTTTCCGGACATGACATTGGGATACTCAATATCGTGACTCATGCTTTCAGTCTGCCCAAAAGCATAGGACCTCTTGAAAAACCATATTTCGGCGTTTGCCACGCAAAAACACGACTGAATGAGAAAATCAATATCGAAATCCTTCCGCTATATAGGACAGGAATCATGTTGAGTGGAGCAGAAAGAGCTTGGTGTCAGCGCAATGTCATTGCTGACATAGAAGACGGAATTGTGAACGGAGCTGAATTGGCGGCTCTTGACCTTCACGGTGTGGATCTGCTGACACTGATAGCCTGCGACACCGGCAACGGGGATATAGACCCGGAGGAAGGAATCTTAGGATTGCGCCGGGCTTTAAAGCTTGCCGGATGCAAGACACTCGTGACCACGGCATGGAATCTTGACAAGGAGGCTGGAGATGCTTATTTGCAGGAATTCTATTTTAATCTTTTGAATGGCACCGGCATACCAACTGCTCATCGGAAGGCTCAACTTGAACTTCTTAAGAGGTTTGACAATCCATATTATTGGGCAGTTTTTCAACTTATTGACTAAATTAATTTACTCGGTTCAGACTAAGTCGGATTATTTTAATGGCTTTGTTGGAGTGGCGTTTCTCATTCGACAAACCGGCTGAGGCATACATCAAAGGGCTTGAGAAAGGTAAAATTTGGAGGGGTGGAAATAAAAATGATAAAATTTTTTGATTTTCTGTTTACTTTCGGGTTAGTTTTGGTATATATTTTACGAAAGGAGGAGTTGTTTTTTGACGACGGGGGACGCACGCGGAGCGTGCTAACTACTCTGGCAAAGACGCTTGGGGACGCGCACGGAGTGCGCTAACTACTCTGAATTTATTGAACAATAAAATAAATAATTTATGAAGATCTTTAATTTTTTCAAGATGTGTGCTCAACCGATTGAGGGGAGTGACGACTCTAAGGCTATTACACAGCCTGAAAACACCAAAATCAATCAGACTGCTGATAGCAATCCGACTGGCAATGACAATATGAAAGATGATGACAAAGTGAAGGTGCATAACCTAATCATTCTCGATGAGAGCGGGTCGATGATGTCGATCTATTATCCGGCTCTTTCCGGAGTAAATGAGACTCTGCAGACCATACGTGGCGCTCAAAAGGAACATCCGGATCAGGAGCATTTCGTGACTCTTGTCACATTTGACACAAGCCACTACAACAAGATATATCACAATACTCCCGCCGATAAAGCCATTGATATCACAGGAGAACAATACCGACCGTGCGGGGGTACTCCTCTTTACGATGCTATGGGGAGATCGATCAATGAATTGCGCACTATAGTAAAGAAAGGAGATGTCGTGTTGGTGACTGTGATCACCGACGGATATGAGAATGCGTCGCAAGAATACAATGGAAAGGCGATAAAGAGTCTGGTGGAAGAAATGAGAAAGGCCGGCTGGGTATTTACTTACATTGGAGCCAATCAAGATGTGGAAGCTGTGGCAGATGCGATGTCGATAAACAACAGGATGGCTTTCGCTGCAAGTGCAGCAGGAACAAAGGCAATGTTTGAGAAGGAGAGAATGTCGCGAAAAAGATTTTTCTCCAAAATAAGTAAAGATTCCATTTCCCCTGACCTTGAAAAAGGGTATTTCGATTCTGAAGATGAATTTCCTCCCTATTGAGAAATGAAAATACGGATTTCTGCCGAGAGGGCCGGAATCCGTATTTAATATTGAATATCAGTTAGTACTCACGGCCCGTGCGTCCCTACGAGAAGGATACTCGGTCTGACAATTTTTACTGAGATATTACGTCATCATTCAGCTTTTTTTATTAAATTTGCGGTCTAAAGATGAATTAGATGGCAAATGATTATAACGAGATAGCACACCGGAATTTTGAGGAGATGAAGACACCCTTCATCAATTTTCTGAGGAAAAACTTCAAGATTGATTACGATGACATAATGGATATCTATGTCAACGTCTGGATCGACATGCGCAATAACATCCGAAACGGAAAGACCGAGAATGTGAGAAGCTGGAGATCGTATATCTTCAATTTGGGATGGAAGCAGGCATACAAGTTCGCTACCCGAAAAATGGATATTCCTTCCTTCGACGATGAGAAATTCAACGCAGAGGAATTTGAGAATGAATACAACAAGCAAAAGGAGGCTGAGAAATCCATTTACAATGACCCGGAACTGAAAGCTGTGCTTGCGTCAGAACTAAGCTACATTCCTAATCCATGCAACCAAATACTCCAAATGTATTATTATGATGATCGCTCGATGAGGGAGATAGCAGACTCTTTTAACTACAGTAATTCAAGAAGCGCCAATGTAGTCAGAAACCGATGCCTTGAGAAAATCAGAATTAGAATATTGAACGCAGTCCGCCGTCTCGGCATACTGGATAAATCATAAAAATCATGAGGGAGAAAGATTTAGAAAAGTGTCTTGACAATCTTATAATCAAAGGATTGATTCAGGAAGCCGAGCAGGACAACGCTGAGTTAGAAGCCGCCATGCGCGAGATGAGCGAAGAGGATTTCCTCGCTCTTATATATGAAGCCGATGAAGAGTCTATGAGAGCATCCATGATTAGGGAAAATAAGATGGTATTAAAAAACACGATCTCCATGGAGATTGCTCCGAGTCTAATACCGCATAGAAAAGCAAATTTCGCTGCAGAGGAATATGACGAATGGGATGCTCCAACCCCACTAAATAAACCTGAAACTACAAAAAACAGACAGAAAGTCTGGAAGATATGGGCTGTCGCTATAGCGTCGGTAGCCGCTATTCTGCTTATTGTGTTCATACCCGCATATCGGGAAATGGATTCGCGTCTTTGCGAGAGCGCTCTGCTTGCAAGCGCTACGTATATGCCTCCATCGAGAGGAGGAGACGATATCGTGACAATGCCAAAAGATGAAGTCAAAGCCTTGCTGCCGGAACTCAAAATGCAATATTCAGCTTCTTTAAAGAGGGAAGAAGGCATTCAATATATGGTAACTCCGGAGGATAAAGAAAAAGAATATTATAATCTAATTTCAGATCCTCAGGAAGCAGGGATGGAATTGGTACAAGCCTATTTGCGCCTGAATAAGAAAGAAAAAGCCATTGAAGTGCTTAGGCAACTCTCCGATAAATATGGAGACTCTGAATTTGGAGAACATTGCAAGGACCTGCTTGAAATTCTTGAATGATGCGCAAATCGCAGATTGGGAAACTCTGCCGTTTTTGCTTATTGAGAACTGGAATAGGTTTGATTTGTAGAATTAACCTTTAAAGATAAATATTATGTACGCTAACAACAATCATCAAATTACCCCAGCCATTATCAAGAAGGCATTTTGGGGCGTCGGAGCTATCGTTTTCATTATCGTGGCTATGGCATTTATACGTCCATGGTATAACGTCTGGAGCCAGGAGATGGAAGGCAAAGCTGAGTTCGCCAAGGCTGAACAGAACCGAAAGATCAAGATTGAAGAAGCTAAGGCTAATCTTGAGGCTGAAAAACTGAATGCACAAGCAGAAATAGAAAGAGCCAAGGGAGCGGCTGAGGCCATCCGCATCGAGAATGGCAGCATTACGCCTACCTATATCCAATATCTTTGGGTGCGCCAGCAGTCTGACCTCAACAATAAGACAGTGATATACGTACCTACTGAAACCAATCTTCCCATATTGGAGGCACCTCGGATGCTGATGGACAATGAACAACGATAAACGATTAAAGATCAATTATTAATTGGCATTTAGACGCTCCATGGCGCATGCGGAGCATGCTTTATTACTAAAAATACATTTTTGGTGATGTGTATTTGGTGGTGTTGGGAATTTTTATTAATTTTGCAGCCGTAAATGGGAGGGCGCACGAGCCGTGCGTCACTACTAAGAGAGTAAATTCTTAAGTTTCTAACTTTGATTTTCATGCGGAAGGAGGTTGTAGACGACTGAAAAAATAGAAAAGATTCAATTTTTTAGCCGAAAAAT
>JAIDTL010000021.1:0-648 GCA_029060725.1 Muribaculaceae bacterium
CCATCTTCCACCCGCCTTCAGAGACTCAGAAGTGGCTCCACACTTTTGGGTCTCAAATTTTTTTATTATATTTGCACCCGAAAACCTTCTTATAACTCACAAAGCAAAACGTAAAAGGCATGAATTACTACATCTATATCAATGGCAACACTATAGGTCCGATGAGCGAGCATCAGCTTTTCGCATACAACGTAGACCAGAACACAAACATCAGTAGCGACGGCATCAACTGGCGACCATTATATACCTATCCAGAGCTGATGGTAGCCCTTCGCCAACGAGGTGGAGGCATCGGAGGAAGCGATCTCGCTACAAAGAAACTGCTCTGCGGGCTCTTCGCCATCTTCCTCGGATATCTTGGAATTCAGTACTTCATCCTCGGCAAGACGTGGGGAGGCATCCTAACGATCCTTCTGTCATGCATCACATGTGGCGCCTGGTCAGTAATCACTCTGATACAAGGCATTCTGATGCTCTGCATGAGCGAAGAGGAATTCAAGCGCAAATACATAGACAATCCAGCCACTATGCCTCTCTTTTAGACAGAGGCACTTGTTTTTAGACAGAAGCACATAAGGAACATAATTTTTCTTCGGCACATATGCCCTTTTGTGCTTTTGTCTTAAATACAGAAGCACATAAGGAACA
>JAIDTL010000021.1:748-2297 GCA_029060725.1 Muribaculaceae bacterium
TAATTTTTCTTCGGCACTTATGCCCTTTTGTGCTTTTGTCTTAAATACAGAAGCACATAAGGAACATAATTTTTCTTCGGCACTTATGCCCTTTTGTGCTTTTGTCTTAAATACAGAAGCACATAAGGAACATAATTTTTCTTTTGGGCTTTTAGTCTTATTTCGGGCAAAGCGTTAAAATATCAAGATAAATGGATAAAAAAATTATTCCGGACATATCAGCGAGGCAATTGAAGGATCTCCTCATGCGTGTGGAAGAGACCTACGGAAAAGAGGTATTGACACCACTGCAGTTTGAAGCGCTTGCGGACGATATATTACGACGTATCGGGAAACTGTTGAGTCCGACTACCCTTAAACGCCTGTGGGGATACCTGAAAGAAGCCCAGGCGCCAAGGAGAAGCACTCTTGATGTCCTTGCAAGATATTGCGGATGGTGTGATTATGAGGATTTCTTAAAAGGAAATGCTCCCGATATTGAGAGCGGCAATGTAGGGACAAATGTCATAAGCGCGGACAAAAATGTGAAAAGAGGAGACCGTGTCAGGCTGATGTGGCCTCCATCGAGGATTTGCGTGATAGAGTATCTCGGGGAGAGGAAGTGGAAGGTAATAGCATCTGAAGGCACGAGGCTGGCTCCAGGAGACACCTTCAGATGCGCACTGATAGTGTCAGGAGAGCCACTATACCTCGACAACCTCGTTCATGGCGACGACCGTCCCGGTGTCTATGTCTGCGGACGCAAGTCCGGGGTCACTTTTTCAGACAGAAGCACATAAGACACATAATTTTTCTTTTGCACTTATATCCTTTTGTGCTTATGTCTTTAAATACAGAAGCACATAAGACACATAATTTTTCTTTTGCACTTATGTCCATTTGTGCTTTTGTCTTAAAAATCCGGGCTTTTGTGCTTATGTCTAAATAAATATATATGAATATGGAAGAGTTAATCAAAACAGTGATCGATGGATGCTATAAGGTACACGAAGCATTCGAGGCAGGTTATCTTGAATCTGTCTATAAAAAAGCTCTTATCATTGAACTCCAGTCAAGAAGTCTAAATGTGCAGGAGGAGGTAGAACTCAGAGTGACTTATAAAGGACATGAAGTGGGATTTTTCAAAGCTGATATCATAGTGGAAGGGTGTCTCATAATTGAGCTGAAAGCTGTATCAAACATAACTGTACAGCATGAACTTCAATTGGTAAATTATCTGTGCTGCACAGGTATTGATGACGGATTGTTGGTGAATTTCGGCAGTGACAGACTCCAGATCAAACGTAAATACCGACAATACAAGCCTCGCATTTAATAGACAGAAGCACATAAGACACATGTTTTTAGACAGAAGCACATAAAACACATAATTTTTCTTTTGCACTTATGTCCTTTTGTGCTTTTGTCTTAAAAATCCGGGCTTTTGCACTTATGTCTATGATTATTCTGCCAGTCTTTTTCTTTCGAGTTGGGCCTGCCAGACGGAGTAATAAACCGAAAACAGTTGCTCGGACAGTATCCTCATTTCACCGATCAGCACTTCCGAATC
>JAIDTL010000022.1:0-36922 GCA_029060725.1 Muribaculaceae bacterium
TTCTACCCCATATAACCGCGCCAAATCACTGTCAATCATGACTTGTTGCCCTCTTATGATATGAATGAGATTTTCAACAGGCATTAGTCCAGAATTATTGTTTCCGGATAATGGATTCAAAGCTATATTATTGTTTTCTTCCATCTGATTCTGATATTAAGATGCAAAATTAACAAATTTTTCTCATAATCTTACTATAACATTCAGGGAATCAGTCGAAACGGCTCATTGCATTAACTTTGATGCTATCGGCAATGTCGATATAAGGCTTCATTGCCTTGTAATCACTATGCCCCGTCCATTTCATTACGACATTCGGCGGTATTCCCAATGAAAGAGCCTTACAGATAAAGGTTTTTCGTCCTGTATGGGTGCAAAGAAGTTCATACTTGGGGTATATGGTATCTATACGATCGTGTCCCTTATGTTGTGTGATTCTTATTTAGTATCTATTCCTGCTGGTTTTTCAAGCTTCTTGATATTCCGCTGTAACCCATAAAGTTACGGTGGTTTTAATTTTATTCCATACAAATATGCATACAAATTTCAGTCGAAACCTCGCCCCATACAAAAAAAAGAGCGGGATTAACCGCTCTTTCCAATCGACTACTGTCGGTTTCTAAAATCGTTGCTTTCGCACTCGAAGTATTTCGTTAAAGAGGAAACTACCCTTAGAGGATGTACTACTGGCAAATCTCTTGCAAGACTTTGTCTAAGTATGGTTTATATTTAGAATCCGTCAGTGGGCTTTTGTACATTGCATAAACCAAATCCTCATATTCTTTGGGATGTAATTTACAAACAACCTTTCCCTGCTCTATCGAATTTAAGAATTGACTTTTGGTACCGATCTGTACACCATAATCAAAAGGTATTACACAGTTACGCGGAAATTTAAATGGAACTCCTTTATGATCTAATCCTACTTCTTTGTTCTTGTCAAAGAAATAGCCCACTAATAGGTTGTTTTTCTTTACATATCCATGTTCAAGTTGTTCTAAGGGGATGCCAACTCTATTCTGCGTTGTAGTAAAGCATGTGACGATTCTCAGTTCATCATCCTGATATATCGTTACAAAATATTTATTCTTCGGAGGATGGATGTTCTTTACAAAGGCGTACACGACTTCTCCAGGTTCAAACATAAAGCATCATTTATAATTGACTATTAAGCTGTGCTTGAAAGCCTATGTTCCATTTGGCATCCTCGTAGACCTCACATAGATCCACGTCGTTTTTGATAAGCTCTGTGAGATCTATGCTGCAGTCTGACTTCCCATCTTTAAATACCACTTTGTTTTCGGACTTAGTTTTAGTCCACAAAGTGTCCGGCAAATGGGTCTGGTCTGTTAACCAATCAGCACTCTTATCTCCGTATTTTGATAATTCCTCATCTATGATAGATAGATCATATTCGCTGAGTTCGCCAAAAGGTCCGAAAGGATCACTGTTAATTGGGATCAACGGACGAATAATCAATTTCCCATCTTCCGATTTTGTGGCTTTAACAAAATCAGAAAAATAGTTATCCTTATTCTTCAATGAATAAATCTCAGGAGCGACAGGACCTTTCTCCCATACATAATAATCCAGCCATGTAAACGGGAATCCACGCAAACGCATAAAACGCTCATCAATCAAATAAACTATTTTTAGCATTTTACGCATATTGATATTAGGGACTTTATTAGCGATGTAAGCTAATAAAGCTCCAGTCTTTATTCTATTTGCTGTTATTCCTAAGCTCATGGTCTTTCTTAATTCAAATTACAAAGTTAATACTTTTTTTCCTAATATACAACATCAAAATTCAGGTAGCGTTGAGGTTTAACATTAATAAACTTATTAAGGCAACGATAAGATGTGCTAATTATTGACCCAATGGAACGTATTATCGTCACCTTTTTGGTTACACTGAAATTTTCTCTCTTCGCCAAAAAATCCGCAAAGTATTAAACTATAGAAATTTAAATTTGCAACTCACTGAATATTATGACTAATAAATTAAATATGCCTATGAAGTAGACACTTTTGTAGCTCTGCAAAGTATCCTTGAAAGCGTCAATCAGTATCGTATGCGAGTTATATTTGGAGTCGTTCACCGGATTCGTTATTAAAACAGCATCAGGTAAACTGATTGATTGGGTTTGGTCCCGCTATTTTAAAGTTTGAAAATGATTGAAGATAATATAGGATTTTGAATAACGACGAGACGGATTCGTGCTTAAATCAAGTCCAAATCTCAATCCCATAAATCTTCACATTTCAAACCATTCTCTGCCGTTATTCAACAGTGATTACCGGTTGTCCGAAGAATGAGGAAAGCATAGCAAGGGTGGAGATTGTGAAGTTATGCTCTCCGCTGAGCCAACGGGTAATCTCGCTTGGGCGTTTTCCTATGGCGTCAGCAAGCTGCTTCTTCGATAGTCCCTTTTCCTTCATTAGGAAGTCAAGACGGTTGGAAATTTGAAACGACAACCGAGCCTCAGCCCTCTCTTCCGGCGAAATATCGCTCAGAAGTTCCCTTAGAGAAATCTTTGCTCTTTTCATATCTCAAATGTTTTATCGGTTTCAATCTCGCTCTCAGTGATGATAACACTCCCGTCTGCCACACCGGCATCGCGAGTTGGTA
This sequence comes from Muribaculaceae bacterium, assembly GCA_029060725.1. GTDB lineage: Bacteria > Bacteroidota > Bacteroidia > Bacteroidales > Muribaculaceae > Lepagella. The sequence goes on from JAIDTL010000022.1 coordinate 2,633, forward strand.
TGCCGAGCCGAATACGCTCTTCATCGGTAATGGCATGATCAAAGACCGTCTCGACTCCATGACTTTGGCCGTTGTTAAGCAAGTTCATCTTTTCCCTCTTGCTTTCATCATCAAACTTAACATACTTCATCATCATTCCGGCAGTGGTGTGTGTCCGGTCACGGCACGTATATCCTCCGGAGACATACCCTTGCGCAGACATAACTTAGGGAGTTAGTCCGAACATTCGAAGATTGAGATTGTTATCACTATAACATTCACGAGTTTATAACTTATATTATTTGATCGAGGCTATGAATATAAAGATTTGGGCAGACTACGCTTGTCCTTACTCATATATGGGTGAAAAACAGTTGATGGATATAATAGAAAAACTTGGTCTTTCTGACAAGGTACAGATTCAATTTCTGTCCTATCAGCTTGATCCGAACGCGCCTGTGATTCCAGTGGAAACTATGACTCAACATTTTATGGATGGCCATGCTTACACTGCAGAGCAGACTCAGCATCTTATGGAAAAGATTACTAAAATGGCTGCGCGTGTAGGACTCGACTACCATCTTGCTTCTACTCAGGTGTGCAGCACGTTTGATGCTCATAGATTGATGGAATATGTACAGGCAACATCATCGCAAGCCACAGCAATCAAATTCAATTTTGCGCTCTTCCACGCCAACTTTACGGAAAACCTCAGGCTGTCAGACCATAATGTCCTTATGTCAATAGCGGAGAAATGTGGTTTGGATTCCGCAGCGGTCAAAGCAGTCCTTGAAAGCGACAAGTATGCCGCTCAGGTGAAAGCGGAAGAAGAGGAAGTGGATCAGCGTAAGGATTTTGATCTTATCCCATATATGTTGTTCGACAAGACTACCGTATTGCAGGGCGTAATCACACCCGGTGAAATGAAAAAAGCCCTTGCATAACAAGTCAAGCTCCTGCATTGCAAAAATTTTGTCTTGGAAGGTTTATTTACATTGATTTCCTCTTTTGCTCACCAGATTTATAGATATTGACAATATACTTTTTTCCACAAAATTTGCGTTATTTCTTGCTGTCGCTCCAGGATTGAAGGCGGTCGTATTCATCTTTTGTTATTCGCATGAACGATCCGTGCTGGGGACGTTTCACTCCCTTGATGTTTTGTGGATTTTTGAAATTCCGCATATTCTCGTCGGCTTCGCAAATGCGGTAGTTGCGGGGCTTGGAAGAATACTCGATATATCCAATGTGCCATGTGTCTTCTCCGGGAAGCTGGAATGCAGACACCCCTTCACATTTCTTATTCCCTTCAAAATCTATGTAATCATCATCCACCGGCTCTCCCCATGGGCCAGTGAGTGAAGGGCTGGTCGCAGTAAACAATCCCGGCTTCCCGCCCTCTTTTTTGATCATCATGTGCCATAGTCCGTCTGCAGGCACCCAATTGATGTCAGCATCTATGGTAGCATATCCCCAATCAAACAGTAATTTGGGTTGAGTCAAAGTAGTGAATGACTCATCTGCATACGAATAATACATGCGATCGTATGGTTCTTCATCACGGTTCCACATGGAATAATATATCATGTAGCCACCTTTTTTGCCGTCGGGCCATTCGTATGAAGCGTCCCACATTATTTGCGGTGCCCATACGCGATTGATAGTCGACCAGTCTTTATATACGCTCTCATCCTCAGGATTGCTGAAAATCTCTTTCCCTTTCCGATAGTCGAATGACGAGGATCTCCAATTGATGAGATCATCGCTCGTGAGCAAGCATATTCCATAATTATCCCAAGTCTCTTTTTTCCCAAGTCTCTTTCTTGATGACTCATTGGCTTCCATATCAGTGCATACCATAAGGAATCCCTTATCGTCGTGACGACGGCAGATAAAAGCATCACGTGTGCGTCCCTCGATTGGAGCCATAATATGATCACTGAAGATGGAATCACCATCTAGCAGATCGTGATATTCAAGTCCATCCTCGCTTATTGCGTATGCTGTCCAAGCGGGACCCGCATCATTCATGTGGCAATACAGTATATGATCCCCTTTTTGAAGGTTGCCCACCTCCTTGGGCATATTATCTGCTGCGAATATTGAAAGTCCCGAAAAAGATAAGGCAGAGAGTGTGATAAGTAACGATTTCATGATTGATGTTGTTTAGATGATTTATGATGCCAAATTAATAAGTTTTTTTCATTCTTGCAAATATTCCACTCTTATATTTTAACATTTCGTTCATTTTTTGTAAATTTGCGATTAAATTTTGCGAATATTCAATTATAACAGCATATTTATGAAAAAAACAATCTGCTTAAGCCTGCTGACTATGGCATCTGCGATTGCCCTGGCAGACTCACCGCTTTGGTTAAGGGATGTAGCCATATCTCCGGATGGTAAAAACATTGTCTTTACGTATAAGGGTGATATCTTTTCTGTGCCGACTGCCGGTGGCGAAGCGCGTCAATTGACTTCTGACCAGGCTTTTGACTCCAAGCCGGTTTGGACTCCTGATGGAAAACGAATTGCGTTTAGAAGCGACCGTGAGGGAAGCGATGATATCTTCATTATGAATGCCAACGGCGGCAATGTGAAGCGCCTCACTACATCCAGCATAGCTGAAATGCCACTCGCTTTCCTAAACGACTCAATTCTTCTATTTTCAGCTAATGAGATGCCGGCGCGTAATTCTGCGCAGGCTCCAATACTCCCACAGACATATTCTTTAAATGTCAATCAGCCGGGCACTCGCCCTTCAATGTTTCTCTCGATGCCGATGCTCTTCTCTTCTGCAGGGAAAGACGGAAAGATAATATTCACTGACAAGAAGGGATATGAAGATCCATTCCGTAAGCACGAGCGTAGTTCCGGAACAAACGATATTTGGCTTTATGACAACGGCAACTTCCGCCAGCTGACATCTTTCAATGGACATGACCGAAATGCAGTCTGGGCCCCACAGGCTGATTCATTTTTCTTCCTTTCCGAAGAGGATGGTACGCTCAATGTATACAAGTCTGATTTAAATGGTAGCAAACGTCAACTTACCTCCTTTGAAAAGCATCCTGTCAGGAATCTTTCTGTATCTGACGATGGACTGATGGCTTTCAGTTGGGATGGGGAACTATATACTCTCATTGATGGAGGTCAACCGCAGAAAGTAAAAGTGGAGATCATTGCTGATGACTATGACTCTGATCTCGTAAAGCGTTTTGTCTCAAATGGAGCATCTTCTTTCTTCGTAGCTCCTAAGGGTAATGAACTGGCCATAGTCATTCGAGGAGATGTATATGTGACAGATGCCAAATACGAGACTACAAAACGAATTACTGACACTCCCGATCAGGAACGTACCGTAAGCATATCTCCTGACGGCAAGATAATGGTATATGATAGTGACCGTGACGGATATTGGCAACTCTTCACCGCCAAGATTAAGAGTCCTAACGAAGAGCAATTTGCATACGCTACAGAAATTGTGGAAGAACCACTCTATAAGTGCGAGACAAGTGCTATGCAACCGGTGATCAGTCCCGATGGCAAGAAAGTGGCATTCCTTGAAAATCGTTCCGAACTCCGTGTAATTGACCTGGACACTAAGAAGGTCACTACGGTACTCGACGGCAAATACAACTATTCTTATTCCGACGGCGACCAGCAGTTTGCCTGGAGTCCCGACAGCCAATGGCTTATCATGAACTATATCGGCGTAGGAGGTTGGAACAATACAGACATAGCTCTTATTAAGGCTGACGGCAGTGAAGTGGTCGACCTTACAGAGAGCGGGTTCAGCGACGGCAATCCAAAGTGGGTGCTTGGCGGAAAAGGCATTACATACGAATCCGCCAAATTTGGTATGAAAAATACCGGAAGCTGGGGCAACCAGAGCGATATCATACTGATGGTTCTCGATGGCGAAGCTTGGGATGACTTCAATATGACAGAAGAGGAAGCTGACCTTAAGGAAAAAAACAGCAAGGAAAAAGAAGACGGTGACGAAAAAGACAAGAAAGATAAAAAAGACAAGAAGGGAAAGAAAGACAAGAAGGATGTGAAGAAGGATGCAACGCCTAAGTTTACTCCTGACCTTGCAAACCGCCGATATCGCACAAAGCGCCTTACCGGTAACTCTGCTCTTATAGGCGACTATTTCCTTACCCCTAAGGGTGATAAACTCTATTATACAGCATCCAGCACAGAAGGGAAACGCAACTTATACTGTCGTGACTTAAAAAAGGGTGACGTATCAGTCATCACATCCGGTATCTACGGTATGGATCCTGATGCTAAAGGGGAGAACCTTTTCCTTTGGGGAAATAGTGGAATTAAGAAGATGAGTCTATCCAACGATAAGATAGAGGATGTGGAATATGAAGCCCTCTACGACAGAAATCCATCGAAGGAACGTGAGTATATCTATGATCACATGCTTCGTCAGGTCAACGACAAATTCTACGATGAAAATCTCCATGGTGTAGACTGGGCTTATTATGGCGATCACTATCGTAAATTTCTACCATACATATCAAACAATCGTGACTTTGCCGAAATGCTTAGTGAGATACTCGGCGAGCTCAATGCTTCGCATACAGGTGGACGTGCCTACGGAAATGGGGCTTCGTTATCGACAGCTTCGTTAGGAGCGTATTTCGATGAAGAATATGATGGCAATGGTCTTAAGATTGCAGAGATTATAGCGAGAGGTCCTCTTTCTACCAAGTCTGCCGATCTCAAGGCTGGTGATGTCATTATGGCTATAGATGGTGAAAATATTGCCCCGCATCAGGATGTGAATTCTATGCTTGATGGCAAAGCCGGTAAGAAAGTTCGTTTATCCGTAAAGAGTGCCTCTGGAAAGACTCGCGACGTTACAGTTCGGCCTGTGTCGATGGGGACGCTATCAAGTCTCAGCTATGATCGTTGGGTAGAACGCAACGAGAAACTTGTAGATAGTATTTCTGATGGAAAGATTGGATATATCCATGTGGAAGGAATGAATACGTCAAGCTATCAGAATGCTTACGAACGTTTGCTTGGCAAATATCGCAACTGTGATGCAGTGGTGGTAGATACTCGTTACAATGGTGGAGGATGGCTCCATAATGACCTGGCTATCCTTCTCAACGGCAAAGAATATGCGCGTTATTCACCACGTGGCCAATATATTGGCAGCGAGCCTTGGGCACAATGGACAAAACCATCCGCTATGCTCGTAAATGAGTGCAACTACAGTGATGCTTCAGGCACACCCTACGTGTTCCAGACTCTCGGTATCGGCGATGTGGTAGGAGCTCCTATACCAGGGACAATGACGGCTGTATGGTGGGAAACACAGATCGATCCAAGCCTGGTCTTCGGCATCCCACAGGTGACTAACCTTTCTGTCGATGGCAAGCCTCTTGAAAATACACAGCTTAATCCCGACGTCATCATCTACAATGCCCCTGCCGATGTGGAAGCCGGACGGGATGCCCAGCTTGAAGGGGCAGTGAAGCATTTGATGAATCTCAAAAAATAATCTTTGGATAAATAATAAGAATGAATAAAGGCGGAGTCCGAATGGATTCCGCCTTTAATATAATACTATAATTGATCGTTAATAGTTGATCGTTAATAGTTAATCGTTGATCGTTAGGCTTTGAGCTTTGCGATTGTGTCCAGAGCTTCGCGGCATTTGTCAGTGACATACTTCCAGTCGCCGGCTGCAACTTTGTCTTTAGGGAAGAGCTTTGAGCCCATACCTACACAGTAGACGCCTGCGGCAAACCAACCCTTGAGGTTTTCTTCTGTAGGTTCTACGCCTCCGGTCACCATGATCTTTGACCATGGCATCGGAGCCATAAGGCCTTTGACGAATTTTGGTCCGAGCACATCTCCGGGGAATACCTTGCAAAGGTCGCATCCTACTTCCTGTGCGAAACCAATTTCAGAAACTGTGCCACATCCCGGAGTATAAGGCACAAGGCGACGGTTGCAGACCTTAGCTACCTCAGGATTGAAGAGTGGTCCTACTACGAAGCAAGCACCCTGCTGGATATATAGAGAAGCGGCTGCTGGCTCTACGATGGAGCCTACGCCAAGTGCGAGTTCAGGACACTCTTTAGCGGCAAATTTTACTACTTCTGCAAAAACTTCATGTGCGAAATCGCCACGGTTTGTGAATTCAAATGCACGTACTCCACCGTCGTAGCATGCCTTAACTACAGCTTTTGCTACTTCCACATCTTTGTGGTAGAATACTGGCACCATAGGAGCCTCTGCCATCTTGGCGAGCACCTGTTGCTTATCGAATTTTGCCATTTTTAATTTTCAGTTTTCTTTAACGTTGTACTCGTCCGTTGGCGCTGCCTCCTGCGAGAGCTTCTACTTCTGCTATAGTCACAAGGTTGAAGTCGCCGTTGATAGTCTGCTTCAGTGCTGATGCTGCTACTGCAAATTCAAGAGCCTCTCCCTGAGTCTCCTTGTGGAGAAGACCATAGATTAGACCTCCTGAGAATGAGTCGCCACCACCTACACGGTCTACAATCGGGTTGATGTCGTAACGTTTTGATTCATAGAATTCCTTGCCATCGTATATCATGGCCTTCCAACCATTGTGGCTTGCTGAGTAAGACTCGCGAAGTGTAGACACTACATATTTGAACCCGAACTCTTCAGCCATGGCTTTGAATATGCCTTTATATCCTTCAGCAGAAGTTTCGCCAGCCTCTACGTCAGCGTCAGGCTTGAAGCCGAGGCAGAGTTCTGCGTCTTCTTCATTGCCGATACATACATCTACATACTTCATAAGCGGGCGCATGATAGATTGAGCTTTCTCTTTTGTCCACAGTTTCTTGCGGAAATTGAGGTCGACTGATACGGTGACGCCATTACGTTTGGCTGCCTCACAAGCAAGGCGAGTTAGTTCTGCAGCCTTGTCGCTGATGGCAGGAGTGATGCCACTCCAGTGAAACCAGTCTGCACCTTTCATTATCTCATCGAAATCGAAATCAGAAGGATCTGCCTCTGAAATAGCTGAGTGGGCGCGGTCGTAGATCACCTTTGAGGGGCGCATTGAAGCGCCTGTCTCGCAGTAATAGATGCCTACGCGGTCACCACCGCGTGCGATATACTGAGTGTCGACACCATAACGGCGAAGAGCATTGACAGCTGCTTGTCCGATCTCATGAGTAGGCAGTTTTGTTACAAACTTTGCATCCATACCATAGTTGGCGCAACTTACAGCGACATTTGCTTCACCGCCACCCCAGATGACTTCGAAGTTGTCTGACTGAATAAATCGCCTAAATCCTTGAGGCGAAAGACGGAGCATTATTTCTCCAAGAGTGATTACACGTTTCATATTAGGGTTATTACATGTTTCGTAGTGCAAATTTAAGCAAATATTTGCAAACAACATAATATTACATAAGAAAAAATTATTTTTTTCGTTTCTTATACAGCTGCGCATCTGTGCGAGCTGCATTATTGAATGAATTTTTTGACAACAAATAAGAGATTTCAGAACGCCACAGGCTCGTTAATGCGCCTTGTGACGATGTTGGCCTTTGCCCTCATCGCAGTGTCTCCTGCATACGCAAAATGGGGAGACAAGGTGCCCAACCGTCCGTATGCTGACTTGAAACGTTGGCATTGGGGCTTTTCGGTAGGCACTCATGTGCAGGATCTCTCGTTTACTCATTCAGGCTTTATTTCAGATGACGGGCATCAATGGCAAGTGGAAGTGCCTAACTTCTCTCCCGGATTCAACGCTACCGTTCTTGGAGATCTATGTCTGCACAAATATTTTAATGTCAGATTGTCTCCCGGAATGTATTTTGGATCCAAGACGGTCCACATGCTCGACTACAACAGCGGAGAAAAACAAGTGCAAGACATCAAAAGCGCTCTGGTAGTAATTCCTCTTGATTTGAAGATATCAGGCGACCGTCTTCATAATACTCGTCCATACGTGACAGCTGGCGTAATGGGAGTGCTCGACATATCGAAGAAACGGTCGGATCCAATTGTCACCAATAATTTCGATACGATGCTCACTGTCGGGCTTGGATGTGATTTTTACCTTCCGTTCTTCAAGCTTTGTCCTGAATTAAAGTTTTGCTTCGGACTGACGGATATCTTGAAACACAATCGTCCGGATCTTGATGAAAATCCCGCCACCATGCAGATCACCCAATCATTGACCAAGATGAAGAGCAATATGGTTGTGCTCTCGTTTTATTTTGAATAAATGGAAAAGTCATTTCTTACAATACGCCTCATGGCATTTATGGCAGGCTGCTTCATAATTGCTCTCCTTCCCACTCCTGTGAGGGGGCAGAGCGATCCTTTGTATACGCAGGCTTGGGCTCTTCCTACACTCTATAATCCTGCGGCTGCGGGCTCCACCGATTTCCTTCGTATTCGAGGCGCTGCTCGTATGCAATGGGTGGGAATAAAGAATGCTCCCAAGAGTTTTACCGGGGCTGCCGACATTCCATTTAAGTTGCTTGGCAGAAGATGGGGTGGAGGTGTCAATCTGACTCAAGAGGGAATTGGACTTTTCAATAATACATACGTCAATGGTCAGGTTAGCGGGAGGCTTAAAAAGCTTTTTGGAGGGGATTTGACCATAGGATTGCAAGTAGGCTATTTCGGGTCAAGTTTTCGTGGTTCAGATGTATACATACCCGATGACGATGACTACCATGACTCCAACGACCCTTCGATACCTAAACAAGATGTCGGAGGAGGCACGATCGACTTTGGTATAGGCCTTGAATACGTGCATCCAAAATTCCATGTCGGAGTCTCAATGCTTCATCCGGCGGCTCCAAAAGTTAAGCTAAACACCAAAGGAACTACTTCTTCGAGTGCCACTTCCGACAATCATGAATTTGAAACTTACGTCTCAAGAATACTATATGTGACGGCAGGAAGCAATATTCCGATAAAAAATACGTTAATAGAATTGCAACCGGATCTCATTGTTGCCAGCGATTTAAAGAGTGTCTCGGGTGTATTGTCGCTCAAAGGATGGTACAACAAGATGATGTTTGCAGGTCTTGCCTATCGATGGGATGATGCCGTGAGCGTAAATCTTGGAGCCGAATTCAAGAATTTCCTCCTTGGTTATTCCTACGACATTCCTACTTCAAAGATACTGAAAGCTTCAAGTGGCAGCCATGAGATAACGATTGGCTATCGGATGAAGCTTGATTTCAGTGGCAAAAACCGTAACCGACACAGAAGCATAAGGCTGATGTGATAAACATAAAAACGCTATAAAAAACAACCTCTATATAAATGAGACTTTCAGACACCAAAAATATTAGAAAAGCTATTGCATGCCGCGCATTAAGTGGGGCTTGCTTTGCTGCTGCTATGTTTTCGCTTGCGGGCTGCTCATCTCTTGGGCATGGAGGAGCCGGTGGCGAAGTGACCGGAGTGGGGGGCAGCACTTTCTCTGAGCCTGTGCCTTACGGTATGGTGCTTGTAGATCGTGGTGCATACGCTATGGGCCCATCTAAAGATGACTCAATTTGGGGTATCAAGGGGAATCCGCGTGGTGTGTCAGTGGATGCATTCTGGATGGATGAGACTGAGGTGACTAACTCAAAATACAAGCAATTTGTGCTTTGGGTGCGCGATTCTATTATCAGGGAACGTCTTGCCGATCCGGCTTACGGCGGCAACGAAGCTTTCAAGATTGAAGAAGACAAGGAAGGAAACCCCATTACTCCTTATCTTAATTGGAACAAAGCTATTCCTTGGCGCAATGCAAATGAAGATGAACAGCGTGCCATAGAAAGTGTATACCGTACCAATCCTATTACCGGACAGCGCGAACTGGATCCTACACAGCTCAATTATCGCTACGAGATTTTCAACCATACAGAAGCCGCCAAGCGTAAAAATCGCCTTGACCCGACGCGTCGTGACTATAACACAGATAATCCTGTCAATACTGATCTTCCGATCATTTCAAAGGATACTGCATATCTGACTGATGAAGGAGAAATAGTAAGGGAGACGGTCACACGTCCGTTGACCGGAGATTTTGACTTCCTCAATACATACATTGTCAATGTATATCCTGACACAACGGCTTGGATCAACGACTTCGATAATGCTTATAATGAGCAGTATACTCGTCTTTACTTCTCTAATCCGGGCTACAACAATTATCCTGTAGTAGGCGTGAGCTGGGATCAGGCAAATGCTTTTGCTAACTGGCGTACTGATTATTTGCGACGAAGCCTTGGTAAAGAGGGTATTTATATCGAGCCCTATCGCCTCCCGACAGAAGCTGAATGGGAATATGCAGCACGCGCAGGAAACTCAGAAAGCTCATTCCCATGGAGCGAGACTCTTCCTATGGATGAGCGAGGATGCTTCTATGCCAACTTTAAGCCCGGCGACGGAGATTATGTCAGGGATGGACATGTCATCACATCGCCTGTAGGCACTTACCAGGCTAACGATTTCGGTCTCTTCGACATGGCTGGCAATGTCAGCGAATGGACATCTACGGCTTTTACGGAGAGTATCGACAGGCTCACGAGTGATATCAACCCGGAGTATCGCTACAATGCAGCTCTTGAGGATCCATATAAGATGAAGCGAAAGATTGTGCGAGGAGGTAGTTGGAAAGATATCATGCACAATCTTCGTAGCGATCTTCGCCAGTGGGAATATCAGAACGAGCAACGCTCATACATTGGATTCCGATGCGTCCGCTCACAGATAGGATTCGCAAAGGGAACTCAGAAGAAAAAATAAACAAGACCGAACTTCAAATATAATAAAATGGTCAAGATACGCAAATACGCCAACGTCGTAGAACGTTTCCTTCACGGAGAGAAGGGCCAATATTTCTTCAACATAGCATATTCAATAGGTGCAGCCGTCGTAATCTGGGGCGCTCTTTTCAAGATACTTCACCTTCCGGGAGGAAGCACTTTGCTTTGTATCGGTATGGGTACGGAAATTGCAATGTTCCTGCTGACGGCATTCGACCGTCCTCCAAAGGATTATCATTGGGAAGATGTCTTCCCGGTGCTTGACACCCACGCTCCTGAAGACCGTCCGAACCTTAATGGCCATGGAGGTGGCGGTATAGTTGGTGGTGCAGTCATCGCCGGCGGTGGAATCGCAGGTGGCGGAGCCAACGATGGTGATGGAGTCTCAGACGGCGTATCTTCCGGTGTGGCTGGTGGTGTCTCCGGAGGTTTGCCTGGCGGTGTCGTCGGAGGCATCTCAGGTGGCGTGCCTGGCGGTGTCGTTGGCGGTGTCTCCGGTGGCGTTGTTGGTGGTGGCTCCGGTGGGGTCATCGTGGCTGGCGGAGGCGGATATAATCAATCGACCCCGACAGATCAGAATGGTGAGTCAAGTCAGGCATCAGGCGCTAATGGCGCTGTGATCATTGCCGGAGGAGGTGGCGGCATTGCTCCAAATGTCGACATCAAAGAAGAAGATACCGAAAATCTTGTTGAGTCAATGAAAGATATGACTGAGCAGATGAAGGGAGTCACTGAGCAGATAGCTCAACTTAGGGAGACTACTGATGCCCTTAACAAGGTGAGCGAGGTGCTTCTCAATTCTTATAAAGCTATCACTGACAATTCTGAATCGGTATCTGCATCCTCAAATGGATACGTGGAGCGTCTTGAAGACCTTAACAGAAATATTGGCGGTTTGAATACTATTTATGAGATTCAGCTCAAGAGCATTAGTTCGCAGCTTGAGAGCATCGATAGAGTAAATAGAGGCTTGAAAGATATTCGTGATATGTATGAAAAGTCTGCCAACGAGTCGAGTCGCTATTGCGAGGAGACTGAGCGCATGAGCCGATATATGCGTCAACTCAACAAAATTTACGAGAATATGATCACTGCCATGACAATGAACATGGCTAATCCAATGGCAGGAGGAGCCGTAAGGCAGAATCCGTTTGAGCAAACCCCAAAAGCAGAAAACTAAAAACGCAAAACGCGAAACGTAAAACGCAACACGCATAATGGCAGGAGGAGGAAATAACGTAGCAAGAATGTCGCCAAGGCAGAGGATGATCAATCTTATGTATATCGTCCTTACTGCCATGCTCGCACTTAACGTGTCGAGCGACGTGCTAAATGGTTTCACCCAAGTGCAAAACTCGCTGCACCGTACCAACGACAATCTTTCTACTAAAAATAAAATTCAGTTCGACTACTTGGCAGAACTCTATGAGAAGAATCCTGCCAAGGCTGGTCCATGGTATGAGAAAGGAACTACTCTCCATGATCGTACCAACAATCTTTATGCCTTGATAGAGGAGATAAAGACTGATATCGCAGTTAAGGCAGACGGAAAAAAAGGAGACTACACTAATCTTAAGAATCTGGATGACCTTGAAGCGGCTTCGGCTGTGCTTCTCAATCCAAGTTCTAAAAGGGGGGAGAAATTGCGCGAAGCCATTAATGAGTATAGGACATACGTGACTACACTTGTTCCTGACACGGTAAAGCGTAGGGTAATCAATGAAATGCTGTCTACTCAGCCTGTCGATGTCAAGGGCACTGTTGGGGAAGTGAAGTGGGAAGAAAAGCTTTTCGACAATATGCCTGCAATCGCGGCTGTCACAATGCTCACTAAATTGCAAAATGACGTCAATCAAGCTGAAAGTGAAGCTTTGTCTAACCTTATTACAAACATCGATATTGGCGATGTGCGTGTCAACGAACTGAGTGCATACGTATTGCCTAATTCAAACATGGTAATGCGTGGCGGTAAATATTCTGCAAAGATTGTACTTGCAGCAATCGATACTACAATGCGTCCGGAAATCTTCATCAATGGTCAGAAGCTTGGAAATCCGGATGGTCTCTATGAATTTGTTGCCGGACAGACCGGTGCCCATGAATATTCCGGATATCTGGAAGTGAAGAAAGGGGATGGCACTCTTGAAAAGCATGAGTTTAAGTCGCAATATAATGTCATCGAGCCTATGGCCACTATCTCTCCGACGATGATGAATGTGCTCTATGCAGGTATTGATAACCCTATTTCGATTTCGGTGCCCGGTGTCCCGATGACAGCGCTTACCGCTACAATGACAAACGGCTCTCTTACTCGCAACGGCGACCACTGGGTGGCTCGTCCTACAAAAGTCGGTGAGAACGCTGTGATCAATGTGTCGGCTTCAGTAGATGGATCCAGTCAGAATGTAGGCAGTATGACATTCCGTATCCGTCAATTGCCTGATCCAACGGCATATATAACAGTGAAAGATGCTCAGGGAAACCCGTCGGTCTACAAAGGTGGTCCGAAACGAATCAGTAAGGCTGCTCTTATGGCATGTGAAGGCCTTTCGGCATCGGTCGACGATGGTATTCTTGATGTGGCATATTCGGTGGTCTCGTTCTCTACAATCTTTTTCGATTCGATGGGCAATGCTATTCCTGAGGTAAGCGATGGCTCAAAATTTTCCTCAAGACAAAAGGAACAGTTCCGCCGACTGAAAAATGGTCAGCAATTTTTTATATCAGATGTAAAGGCGAAAGGTCCCGACGGCATCACCCGCACCATATCGCCGATGCAGGTTGTGCTTAATTAATATGGAAATAATGATGAAATCACTCAAAAAGATACTCACCATAGCCACAATATCGGCAATCTCACTATCCGTATTGGCCCAGGACAATACCGGGGTAGTGCGTCGCAACAGTAATGCCAAGAGAGGACAGAAACAGGAAGAGACTTCAGGCCCGAAGATCACTGACCGAATGCAGGGATTCTTTGATACTCAAAAGACTCATGACGCCGACCTCGCATACATGCGTGAGATATATCGTCAGCTTGATTTGAAGAATGTCCCTGAGAACACTCCTCTGTATTTTCCTGAAGATATTGTAGATGGTCAGCAAAACCTGTTTCGTATCATCCTTGGATTGGTGGTGGATGGTAAGATTCCTGCATACGAATACTTGGATGGTCGAGAAGTGTTTACCGATCAATATAAGGTGAAAGTAGGAGAGATGCTCGATCGTTTTGACATCTACTATCAGACTCAGGGAAATGGCGATAAGGCTACCTATACCATTGAGGAAGCAGACGTGCCGACAGGGCAGGTCTTAAAATACTATATAATAGAGAAGTGGGAATTCGACCGTCGTTCTAATCAGATGAAGACATTTGTCGAGGCTATTTGCCCGGTCCTGACACGTGGTGGAGACTTCGGTGGAGATGCAAATTATCCTATGTTCTGGGTGAAATTTGATCAGCTTCGTCCATATTTGGCTCAGCAATACGTCTTTCTGACCGACGATAATAATCTCCCTCAATATAGTCTTGACGACTATTTTAATTTGGGAATGTACAAAGGAGAGATATATAAAACAAAAAACCTTCGTAATCTCTCGATGGCACAGATGTTTCCCGATGAAGATGATATGAAGCGGGCACAAGATAGTATCGATACCAGACTTCGCGAATTTGGCAAGAATCTGTGGGTGCCGACCCGGGAGGAATATCTTGCTATGAAGGATGCAGAAGAGGAAGCGGCTGCCGCTCGTGAACTCGCGATTGCAAATGGCGATTCCATACCGGAAAGAACTGTGGTTTCAGCTGACGACGACGAAAAGCCAGTAACTAAGACCCGCACCTCAAAGCGATCCGGACGTAAGAAATCATCTTCGGCTTCGACGTCTAAATCCACTTCAAAGAAAAAGACTACGAAATCGAAAGTGTCGCAACCAAAATCATCAGGCACTTCTTCTTCAAACTCTAACGCTCAGAAATCTGTAAGGCGTCGTAAACGCTGACAATGACAGTCGAGATCGATTCTCGGCTGTTTTTTACTTTTTAATTCTATCCCAAATCATTTTTGCTGAAATGGAAGTGAGAATGACAAGATAGATAGCTGCTATGACTGTCTTTAATACGCTTGGCTGTGATAAGCATATCATTGTCATTGCTAATCCGGATGCCAAGGCAAGTAGGGATATCAAACGTGCGCGGGAAGAAAATCGATAGCCATATAGATGCCTATTGACAAGAATATAGACGCAAAGGCAGATGGAACAATCGGTTATGGCAGCATAGCCGAGTCCGTTGAGTCCAAATAGTGTGTATCCGCCACAAGTGAGGCATAATGTAAGCAGATTGGCCCCTATAGATTCCATCCAGAAAAACAGTTTGCGGTTATCCTTGGCGAAGACAATGTAGCCCAGTGGATACATCAATGCCCTTACTACGACAGCTAATGCAAGTAGACGAAGAAGTGGAACTGCCATAAGAAACTTGGAGCTCTGTAGAATTTGGATTACCCATGGAGCCAAGAAAATCACTGTGCAGGCTATAGGACCAATCAATAGCCCGACTACTTCCATCTGGCGGTTGACGACTTCACACATCTTCTTATTATCTCCGGATGTGGCTGACAGGCGCGGCAGATAGTCCATTGCCATTGCTGCGAATACTACAGCGGAATATTGCGATGTCATTGTGTTGCATGACTGAAAGAATCCTACCTCTTCCATACCTCCATGGCTTCGGACATAGATATTGATGAGATAATTTACAAGATTTCGCATCATGTCATTGCTCATAAGGATGATTCCCATAGTCAATATCTTTTTAAGAATTGGTAGGTGTAGCTCACGATTCCATCGTGAAGCCGACACATGAAGGGCTTTTCTCAAGGATATAAAATACCAAGTGCAGGTGGAAAGCGCAAGCACCACCATTGCAGGGACAATGCCGTCCGTGCCAAATAGCCAGTAAAGCGGAACTCCAACTATAAGACCCACTATAGAACCTATCAGACTTGCCTTCGACAGAGGTTTTATCGCATGAAGACCCTGAAGCACTGACATTAAGGATCCTCCTGCTATTGAGAAAAACACAGCAGCAGCAAGCAATAGAAATCCCGGGCTGTGGGTGTAATCGCCAAAAGTGATGCTTGACAGCAATCCTGGAAATAGCACGCAAATGAGCGCTCCGAGCATTGCCGATATAATTATCAGCGGTCGAATGGCAGAAAGGACATCAGAAAGACGTCTATCATCTTCTTTACTCTGTCCTATTTCCTTCACTACAGAGAGATTGAGACCAAGAGAAGCAAACTGCTGGATAGTGAGTGACGCCGTGTTGTAAAGTCCTGCTACTCCCATTCCTGCCGGTCCTAATATGACGGCAACAAACTTCAGTCTGACAGCTGAAATTAGAATATTGAATACCTGTACGCCTCCAAAAATAGACGTACCCTTCAATATATTGCGGAAACTATTTTCCTCTTTCTTTTCAGCTTCTGTCATTATGAAGGTATTTTTGTGAATAGTCAGGGGTTGGAAAAACCTTATATTTTTTCGCTTTATAAGCTCCTTTGATCCAATTTAAAGCGTAGGCTATGGGCGAAGGTACTATCCCGGCCTTCCACATGGGAATTTCACGCAATATATGTGCAATCATACGCAACGGCCATTGGCGAGGATGGAGCCTAAGAAAAACTGCTCCCTTCGTCTGAGGACGTGACGGAAGCATAAGGTTGCGTTCAGAAGTGGTCTCACCTTTATGGGAAGCGATAGTAATGGGCAGAAAAATCCCTTTCAGACCCTTGTCGAGGCAGTCCTGAAGAAAAATATCTTCCTCCCCTGATGGAAATGGCGCACCTACACCAAAATTTTCATTAAACCAAATTTTATCTTTCACAGCATCCCTTCTGAATGCAATTTCTATAGATGAAATGAAATATCCTTTTGTCGGATTGGCTAAATCACACTGTCTTGAAGGATACTGCTTCTTATCACTTGTGGAATCGTATCGGAATGTGATGATGTCTTGGCTTTTGTTGTTGTCAAATGCATTAATGATGCTGATAAGTCCATCCTCAGTGTAGTCGACATCATCGTCGCTTATCAGCAAAAGAGGAGCAGTCGCTTTTGAGAGTGCTATATTGCGGTTGACCGAAAGTCCTTTTGTATTCGAAGTGAAAATACGAAAGTCACAGCGTTTAAGAGCCTCTGGGGCATCATATTCTTCATCAATTTGCCAACTGACTAAATATTCCACTCCTTCGACACTTGGGTGCTTCCCGTCCGCTATACGCTCAATGCCATTCTTTCCGTATGCACAGATAAGCACCTGAAGTCTTAATCCATTGCTCTTCATGTCTTTTGTCATAGTCAGTTTAGGCTTTTATATGTTTTCCCCAATGCTGTTCAAATAGAGTTGCAATTTTCCTGACGTCATTGTGTTTCTCTACAAGTCTTCGTCCCTGTTCAGACATATTTCGAATACGCTCAGGATCGAGAATCAACTCTTTAAGGCGACTCTTGATAGTTTCATCATCTTCAAGCGGGGAAAGGCAGAATATGGGTTGTTCCGTTTCTCCGATATATTCATAAAATTCAGGTTGTCCGCCTGAAGCTGTTACTTTTCCTAATGCCATAGCCTGGAGAGCATTTGTGGCTGGGGAGTATGAATAAAGCTGGTCGATTACGATATGGCTGTCGCTCAGTTCGGATAGATAGTCAGCAAGCGACAAGTTTTTTACCATTCTCACTTCACATTTCCCGGGCATTTCTGTCTCAATTTCCTTGCAAATCTCAAGCATCTTGGCAGTCCCTTTCAGAATCTCTTTATTACCCTTAATGCCTACAAGAATCTTGATGGGCTTGTTAAAGTCTAATTTTGAAAAAGGTACTGTATCGAGTTGTATAGGCAGATTTGTAAATAATATTTTGTCTGGATTCATGTGATGTCGTGCCGACATGTCATATTCCGGAAGAATTGACATCGCCCCATCGACAGTATCGTAAAGATAAGAGGTGTATTTCGCTAATTGGGGATTTAAATATGTTTGTTCCCTTTCAGGCGACGACTTGGCATAATCTGTCTTTTCTTTTCCTACTCTAAATTCTGAAAATCGAAATATTTCAGTGTCTACACAATCCTTGACAAAGAAGTGGTCGTCGCCACATAGCGAAAGGAAGACAGACTTGTTGTTCTTTTTAAGAATATCATATACTATTCTTAACTTGTTGGGCTTAAGGCTGAAGATGTAAGGATTTATCAGTTGCACCACGTCATATCCTTTCAATGACGGAAGCAGGGACAAAAGCTTATAGACATATTTGAAAGATCCCCATATTCCAGGTGTACGTTTAAGCTCGATGTCAGACTCCGTTTTCATATATCCACCACCATCTGAAACCAACGTCACTTCATGACCTCTCTGTTTAAATTCTCTTGCGAGGCATGCATGAAGATTGGAATAGTCTCCTATCATTAGAATTTTCATGGCTGCACGGGATTGGAATTGTTTGTGAAATTAGCCATAGAGTCTGTTTGGTACGTATCAGCTTCCTTAGACGTAGCGGATTCACTCTCTTCTGCTACGATATATGCCGGACGCCCTTTTGATTCATTGTATATCTTACCGATGTATTCTCCTATGATGCCGAGAGCAAGAAGTTGACACCCTCCTAAGAAAAGAATCGTGCAAATTAGGGTAGGAAACCCTTGTATAGGCTCTCCATACATCAGTGTCTTGCATACAATATAGATCATGTAGCAAATAGCCAATACTGAAATTATGCCCCCGAGTATGGTTGCAATACGCAGTGGGGCAGTGGTATAGCTCGTGATTCCTTCAAGGGCAAGATTGACGAGTCTCCCTGGCGACATGTGAGTCTTTCCGGCTACTCGGTCTGCAGTTTGAAAATCAACGCCTGTCTTCTTGAATCCGACCCAGCAATAGAGTCCTTTAGTATAGCGTTGAGTCTCGCGGAGACCTCGTATTGCATCAATTACTTTTCTGTCGAGAAGACGGAAATCTCCCACGTTGGGAAGCACATCTACGCGTGTGCTTTTGTTGAGGAGTCTGTAGTATATCTTGGTGAAGATTTTGCGGAAAATAGATTCTTTTCCTCTTGAAAGCCGTTGGCCATAGACATCTTCATATCCTTCCTCCCACTTTGTGATCATTTCCGGAATTGTCTCCACAGGATGTTGGAGATCGGCATCCATTATGATCATGGCATCGCCTGAAACTCTGTCGAATCCCGCAAGAAGAGCATTCTCCTTTCCAAAATTTCTTGAGAGTTTTACGTATTTGAATCTGTCGTCCCGGACATTTAGTTGTTTTAGTTTGTCGAAAGAATGATCACTGCTGCCGTCATCGATAAGAATTACTTCCCATTCATATTTTATCCCTTTTAATAATTTATGGGTATTGTTAAGCAGAGGAAGGAGCGCTGTATATAGGGCATCGAGCGATTCTTCCTCATTATATACCGGAATGAGCAATGAGATCTTTTTCATCCTACAAAATTAACAAATTCTGATATTTTTTGCAAATTATTTTCAATTTTTAGCAATGGTCAGGCGTTTAAGAAATATGATGGAAAGTGCCGAAAAGAATTGGATGACGATTGTGGTGCCGGTGTTTAATCGGCCCAATTTGATAATAAGGTGTCTCGAAAGCCTGAAAGCACAGACATATAGACCTTTGCATATTATTATAGTGGATAATGCATCGACTGACAATACTAAAGCAAAGGTAGAGGCGTGGAAAGATGATAATGCGTCAAAAGACTTCACATTGACTGTATATTCTGATTCTCGTAAGGGGGCTGCGTATGCTCGGGAGACCGGGCTCGAACATGTCAAGACGGATAAGGTTATGTTTTTCGACTCAGACGATACGATGCGTCCAAGATGCGTTGAGACTGTCATGAACACATGGAGACAAGATAGCGAAATTGATGTGATAGCATGGCCTGTTGCAATCCACGATGACGAAGAAGTGCGAATCACACATTCTATCAAAGGGGATCTACTTGAGAGGCATCTTGTGCATGCTATTCTACGCACACATGGATATGCTGTGAAGACAGAGTTTTTAAGAAAAGCGGGCGGCTGGAAAGGGGAGTTCCCTAATTGGAACGACCTTGAGACCGGAGCACGACTTCTGCTTCTTGATCCTAAAGTTAAAGCTTTGTCAGAGCCATTTGTGGATGTATATCATCAAGGGGAAAGTATAACCGGTAATAATTTTTCAGAAAAAGCAGGAAAATGGGAATTGTCTCTTGATGGAATCGATGCTTCAATAGGAGATAGCGGACGAAGTGATAAAGAGCGTCTTCACAACATTATTGCCTACAGGCGTGCTATCTTGGCTGCCCACTATGCCAAGGAGGGTCATCCGGAGTTGGCAATACCTTTGTATGAAGAAGCCCTTAGAGATATCAAAGATAAAAAACGTCCGCTAATCCGCTTTGCCTATCATTGGACAAAACGCGGACTTCGCGGAGCATTCTCTATAGTCGGAAAATTCCTTTGACTAATTCATAATGCATAATTGTCGGCACGCTCGAATTCTCCAATCAGACGAGTTCTCAGTCGGAGTAATTATGCATTGTGAATTAGGAATTATGCATTAATCATTGAGAAATAGGTGATCCCAAGATGGCAGTGTGATGGGCTCTTGCTTCATTGCTTTGAGTATCTTGGGAGACACATATTTCTTGTCTACGACCAG
The DNA here is from genome assembly GCA_029060725.1 of Muribaculaceae bacterium. Classification (GTDB taxonomy): domain Bacteria; phylum Bacteroidota; class Bacteroidia; order Bacteroidales; family Muribaculaceae; genus Lepagella. Next base: position 23,121 of record JAIDTL010000022.1, read on the forward strand.
TCGGAATAGATATTCATCCATCCAGTCGTCGGTGGCTACAAGGTAGCCGTCATGTCCCGATTTGCCCCAACTGTTTTCGATCAGCCATTTCTTTGGTTGCTCCTTTTCGTCAAGGTCAACTCCGGAAAGGGTCATTGCATGCGATGAAGCGCTTGCCCACGTGGAGATTCTCTCACCTTTGTCCATTCCAAACTTAGTGTCGAAAAGTGCCTCATAATCGAAGTTATCAAGGTCAAGTACTCCACGTTCACGGTCGAGAAATTTGCCCACGTCGCAAGAGAAATACATAGCAGTGCTGTCTTTTATCGACTTGATGGCAGCCTCTTTGAGTTCTTTCATCGGGACATTAAGATAAGTCCAATCTTGTCCGTCGTAGCTGTGTCTGTCATAGTCGATGCGGTAGACCTTCCAATATTCACGGGAAGGGTCGTTCATAAGCATTATATAGTCGTTCTTAAGGTCATTGCCGAGAAGTTCCTTATAGAAAGATTGGGGAGTGTATTTCTTCGTCTCTATGGCATTCCCTTTGCTGTCTCGTTTGGTCCATGTGAATTCTGTGGGTGGCTCGCCAAGTGCAAGAGAGAGCATCTTATACACTTCTGCAAGTTGTTGAGTCTTCATATCTTGGAGGGTCTTTTCGTCAGCACCTTTAGCTTTAGCTTGGCGAAGTCGGAGTCCATCTTCACGAAGACGTGTCGCGAGATGCTTGCGGAATGCTGAGGTGCTGTTGGCTACTTCAGTTTCTGCCATTACTTCAGTGGGGACAACACCGTATTTTGTGACTATATCGGCAACTCCGCAGAATGTACCGCCGTCAGAAATTGGATTTTGGAATAGCCATTCCACCTGTCGGTCTTCCATCTCTCGGTCTGATGTGTCGATTACTCCCTGTAGGAAGAGATTAGCTTTCTCAAGCTGGTCGAAAAAGAAATTGTAGTTCTGTGAGAAAGTAAGCTTCGGTAGGTTATGCTTGGCCATTGCTTGTGAGCGCAGCACATTGAGACCGGTAAATAGCCAGCATCTGCCGGATGATTTCTGGTCTGTGATCCCTTTTGTCTCTACTTTGTGAGAAAAATGGTCGTCAAATTTATTGCGTACCTTCTCATTATAAGCGAGTTTCTCAATGCCGGCAGCATTCAGCGCATTATGCCGCGCCCTGTTAGCCGTATTATTCTCATACCCAGCTTTAAAGCCATTGAGCATCTCCTGAGTGATCGCTCCCTTCTCTTGCGCTGCACCTTGCAGTGACGAAACGATTGTTATTGCAAATAAGATTTTTCTTATCATAATCTATGAGGATGGTTTTTGATTATGAGTGCAAAAGTAATAAAATTTTCAGATAGATGCAACCTTTTTTGGTTGCATCTTGCGAATGCAACCTTTTTTGGTTGCATGTGAGGATTGGAAAAGAAATGTTAGAGACTTAAGTGGAAAATCTGATAGGCTACTCCGCGTCCTCCGAGTCCGGTCTTTTGGTGTATTAGGCCGGAGTTGAGGATGTGGCCTGCATCTTCATTGCTGGTGCCGAAGTCAAAGTAGCGGTTTTCGGAGAATACTACATGTATGAGATGATGCATAAGATAGGTCAAAGTCCCGTTTTCTCTTCCGCTTTCAGATGTGGCGATGTATTGGCAGTGGGCTACTGAGTTAGTATTATATATGCATACTGCAGCATCCGGCTCAGATCCAATGCCTGCAAAGAACATTCTTATTCCATGAGGGAAACGATCTTTAAGTATTTGTAATTCAGCTTCAGTATGTACCGGGGTGGCATCGTGTCGGCTTCGGAGGCATTCTTTAATTATTGGCATGAACTCAGAAGCGTCAGAGGTCTCTTTAATCCAAGGATTTAACATCGAGGCTTTCTTTAGATGACGTTTTTGAAGCGTGTTGAATCCCGGGTTTTCCCGCATGTCTATTGCTGTTGAGAGGTTTACGGTCTCTATTGTGGCTCCGAAACGAAAAAGTGCATAAATATCTTCTTCTGCCGGGATTTTATGATAGATGTGGGGAGTGGACTTATAGATGATTTCTCTTATTTGGTTTTCTCTGCACCAAGAGGTCCAGGCATCGAAAAGTCTTAGCATATCAGATCCGTCAAAGTGGGAGAGTGGTGTTAGCCATCCTCCGTAGGTAAGCCCTTGGTGAGAGCGCAGCATGCCTTCATTGTCAATGTTAGCTGGAAGTAACGCTGTCGGTTTCCCTTTTCTTAAGGCTATAAGCGAACAATCCCGAAATCTGTCGGAATGATAATCCATATAGCCGCGCATGTGTAGCAACGTGCCTTGTCGCGACTCCACAACAAGCCTATCCCAAAGCCCTGCATCTTCAGGCTTATAAAGTCGTATACTCCATTTAGATTCCATTCCTTTATATTTTCTAAGCAAAATTAACGAAATATTCGCAAGATAACAAATTTTTTATTAACTTTGTAGGAAGTTCATGCATCTCATGAAGTTCATGCAATTAATCTAACACTATATAGAAATGAAATTATTTGCTTATTTTGCTGCCGGAGCGGCAATCACGATGTCGGCTTTCACAGCGATGGCTGATCAGAAAGCCACTGTAAAGCTCAATCTTGACCAGGTAAATCCTGAGCTGATAATCCCTGCCGAGATTTACGGCCAGTTTGCCGAGCATCTTGGCACATGTATCTATGGTGGCCTTTGGGTAGGAGAGGACTCTCCAATCCCTAACACCAATGGCTATCGCAACGACGTGCTTCAGGCACTCAAAGACCTCAAGGTACCCGTAATGCGTTGGCCCGGTGGCTGCTTCGCCGACGAATATCATTGGGTTGACGGTATCGGACCAAAAGATCAGCGCCCCGTAATGATCAACAATAACTGGGGCGGAACCGTAGAGGATAACTCTTTTGGTACCCATGAATTTTTCAACCTTTGCGAACTCCTTGAGTGCGAACCATACTTGAGCGGGAATGTCGGTAGCGGCACTGTCGAAGAACTCGCCAAATGGGTAGAGTATATAACTGCCGAAAATGGTCCCATGGCTGAAAAACGCAAGGCAAACGGACGTGAAAAACCTTGGAAACTAAAATATCTCGGTGTCGGCAATGAGAGCTGGGGTTGCGGTGGCAACTTCACTCCGGAAGACTATGCATCGGAATATCGCCGCTATCAGACATATTGCCGTGATATAAGCGGGAACAAGCTTTATAAGATCGCATCAGGAGCAAGCGATTATGACTATAAGTGGACTGACATCCTCATGAAGAAGGCAAAGAATCACATGAAAGGTCTGTCTTTGCATTACTACACTGTTAAGGGCTGGAATGGAAGCAAAGGTTCTGCTACGCAATTTGATAATGACGACTATTATTGGACTCTGGGAAAATGCCTTGAAATCGAACCTGTCATCATGAAGCACGACTCGATCATGAATGTTTACGACCCGAAGAAGAGAGTCGCTCTACTCGTCGATGAATGGGGCACCTGGTGGGATGAGGAACCGGGTACAGTTCCCGGACATCTTTATCAGCAGAATACTATGCGTGATGCAATGGTGGCTGCGCTTAGTCTGAATGTATTTAATCGCCACACAGACCGCGTGAAAATGGCGAATATCGCTCAAATTGCCAACGTGCTTCAATCAATGGTGTTGACAAAGGGCGATAAGATGGTATTGACTCCTACATACTACGTCTTCAAGATGTATGCGCCTCATCAGAATGCCACATTCGTTCCTCTTGAAGTGGAGACTTCTGTGCGCGACGTGCGTGATGGACGCAAAGTGCCTAACGTCAACGCTACCGCTTCTCAGAAAGATGGAAAATTGAATATTACTTTGACCAATATTGATCTCAAGGAAAAAGCTGAGGTGACCATCCCGATTGAGAAACTTGGTAAGAATGCAGTTTCCGGCGAGATTCTGACATCCGGAACTCCTAACGACTACAATGACTTTGATAATCCCGATAAAGTGAAGACAGCTCCTTTCAAAGGCTATAAGATCACTAAGGATGGTCTGACCGTGACTCTGCCTCCCATGTCTATCGTGGCTCTTAGCGTAGCAATCTAAGTTCTTGCACATATATAGCTTAAGGTCTGAAACGTATTTTCGTCTCAGACCTTTTCTTTTCAATATAATATTAAAACAAAAAGCCTGATAGTCAGCGACTATCAGGCTTTTGCGGTGAGGACGAGATTCGAACTCGTGGTAGGATTGCTCCTACGTCAGTTTAGCAAACTGGTGGTTTCAGCCACTCACCCACCTCACCAATAGAGGTAATTCCCTCATTTGCGGTGCAAAGTTAGTAAGAAATTTTGAAACCTGCAAATTTTTCTTGATTTTTTTTGCAAATTTTTATTGCTTGTTCCACTCCGCGAAGGAATACGTTGATTCGAGTTTGTGCTCAAGCTCATCCGGTAGGGTAGAGAAAAAGTCAAACCCTGTGATTTTCTCCACTTCATCGATTGTTGTGGCATAATCTTGCATGTTGCCGGGACATTTCGCATGTGGATATACGAAAGCTATCCCTCGCGGTTCATCAAGATATGGAGCTATTAATACCTTAAAGAAAGCATCGGGGACCCTGACTTTGGATTTCTCAATGTATGTTTCCCCATCAGCATATATAGGTCCAGCGATTATCATCACGGCAGAGTCCCGCTTTGCCCATAGTCGCTCCTTGCTTTCAAGAGTCTCCCATGCTCCGGCATTGAGGTCATGAAGCTGTGGACACATATTAGCCATCACGAAACAATCGATCATTGCTTGTTCGCTCCATTTCTGGTCAGCCGCAGGGCACATGTGTCCGCGGTCATATCCGGAGCCTGTATAGTCGCTATGCTTTGTACATCCATCAATGTCATTGTCAGGCCAGAAATTATCAGTACGGCTCACGCTTCCTCCTACTTCCGTGCCAAGAAGCTCCCATGCCACATAATTTGGCGTCCTGTTCTCTTTATTAAAAGATAGCGTGAATCCTGTATATTCCTTTATTTGCGATGCCAAACCCGACGGAATTACAACATTTTCCAGCCCTTCATAATGAGTGGCTTCCGGTTTACCAGGGATATCCGGAGTCGGCATTTTCGGCTCATCTTTCCCTGTATTGCAGGAATAGAAAGCCGGCATCAGCATCACTGCTGCAAAAGCAATGGCGCCTGTATGATGAATTTTATTGTAGATCGATACAAGATGTTTCATTGTCAAATGTATTAGGAAATGTCAGTTACCGTATAAACGAATAAAACCCCGGAAGTATTGCCTCCGAGGTCTTTTTATATAGAAGATCATCGATCATTGATCGTTAATCGTTAATAATTTATAGTTAATCATTGTTATTTTCTCTTCTTCCAAAGAGCAGTCATGTCTTCGAGTGTCTTGCCCTTAGTCTCAGGAACGAGCTTCGCTACAAACCAAGCTGCGATTATGCAGATCACTCCGTAGAGTGCGTATGCGAAGAAATGGCCGAAGCGTGTACCCATTTCGCCCAAGCTCATATTGTACATCGGTACGAACGTACTGCTGACTATGAAGTTGAATATCCATTGAAAAGCGACTGCGATAGCGGTAGCCTGTGAGCGGATAGTGTTCGGGAAAATCTCAGAGATGAGTACCCAACATATAGGTCCCCAAGAGAACATAAATGACGCTGAATAAACCATAATGCTCACTACCGGGAAGATTGCCGGAAGGGTTGTGATGTTTGATAGTGCTACACCAAGAGCACCGAGAGCCATTCCGAGAGAGCCCCAGATAAGGAGAGGTTTGCGACCAAGTTTCTCTACTGTGAATACTGCCACAAGGGTGAATGCGATGTTTACGATACCCATGATGACGGTTTGCACCATCGGGTTGCCCATATTCATCGATTCGAAGATACGCGGAGCATAATATAGCACTGCGTTGATGCCGACAGCCTGCTGGAATACAGAGAGCATTACGCCAATGAAGACCACCATGATGCCAAACGAGAAGAGTTTCTCGCTTTTCACAGATACGGTATTTTTGATATCCTGAAGTATTTCCTCTGCCTTTGTCTTTCCGTTGATCTTTGTCAATACCTTCAGCGACTGTGCGTCTCTGCCTGTCATTGCAAGATATCGGGGAGATTCAGGTACTAAGCATACGAGAAGCGTGAAGAGTCCGGCAACGAATCCTTCAGATCCGAACATATAGCGCCATCCGGTCTGAATGGTCCACTCGTCGGATGCGGAGCTTACCTGATATACAGTCTCGCCGATCTTCTCGATGATGGGCTGAGTGTGTTCGCCGAGGATGAGGAAGTTGACAAAGTAGACCACGAGCTGACCGAAAATGATTGCAAATTGGTTCCAAGATACCAGTGTACCGCGAAGGTTGGATGGAGCGACCTCTGCGATATACATCGGGCAGATAGCGGATGCAAGACCGACACCAAAACCTCCTATAATACGATAAATGTTGAAGGTGATCAGAAGGTGAAATGATGGCTGTCCGTATTCATGTATCAGAAATTCCGGATAGTATGATCCAAGGGCCGATACGAAGAAGAATACGCCGGCGATGAAGAGTGCGGCCTTGCGGCCCCAGCGTGTTGCTATAAAGCCCGATACTGCCGCTCCGATGATACAGCCCAATAGGGCGCTGGAAGATGTGATTCCGTGGATTGTGTCGGTGTAGACGAAGTCCTTTGCACCGAGAAAGAAAGCCTGCAGACCCTTTTCTGCCCCGGATATAACTGCTGTGTCATATCCGAACAGCAGACCGCCGAGCACTGCTACAAGCACAATGCCGAAAAGATAGGCTTTGCTGCCTTGAGTGTTGTTTGAATTCATGATATTATAAAAGTTTGTTATTGAGTTTTTTTCAAATGAATTATGCTATATCAGAGAGCTGCGGCTATGTTGCGAATCTGTGCAAGTTTAGCCATGAACGATGTGTCATGAGTTGCTTTCGATTTATTATAGCTTGCTTGCTGGTTGATCCAGAAATCTGCATCAATACCCAAAGCTGCTTCAATCATCATGGCATATTCTATGGTAAAATCCCTTTTCCCGTTAATCAGTTCGTTTAGCAGAGATACTTTTACTCCAATATCATTAGCCAATTTAGTTTGGGTTATACCTCTATATTCGATTTCCTCTCTTAAAAATTCACCCGGGTGTGTTGGTTCGGGTGAGATGATATTGTTTATTGTCATTTTTGTAAATGTTAAAATGTTAATGTCTTAATTTATTGATAATGATTAGTAAGCTCCTCGATGCAGCAAATCCTATCCGAACATCGTCCAATCTCAAAAAGTTCTTTTAAATATTTTTTCTCAAAAGTTACTATCATAGTCGAAAAATATAATGCAAAGATATAAAAAAAAAATGACATTTCACAATTTTGTGAAAAATTATTATCTATTTGTCTTATGATATCATAAATTTTTTTATTAATTTTGCATTACAGTATTTAATCGATTCATAACTAATAATCATGAAATTCAAGACATTGCTCATTGTAGTGGCTCTTTTTGCAGGAAGTGTTGTTTCTGCTTCAGCCGCTGTGACTAAGGAGTCAAAGGCTGTCCGTGATATCATCACGAAGGTCAACAACCATTGGCAGACAACGCATTCCCCTGAAACTAATGCTTTTTGGGACAATGCTGCCTATCATACGGGAAACATGGAGGCTTTTTTTCTTACAGGCAACCCCGAATGGAAGGAATATTCCGAAAAGTGGGCTGAACACAACGGCTGGAAAGGTGCCAAGGAACAGAATAAATCTAAATGGAAATATAATAAATATGGAGAGGGAGACGACTATGTAATGTTTGGCGACTGGCAAATCTGTTTCCAGACTTACGCAGACCTCTATAATTTGCTTCCCGACGACAAGCGTATCCGTCGCGCAAAAGAAGTGATGGAATATCAGATGTCTACCCCGCACAACGACTATTGGTGGTGGGCTGACGGTCTCTATATGGTGATGCCCGTAATGACAAAACTCCACAAGATCACCGGAAATAAAAAGTATCTCGACAAACTGTATGAATACATTCAGGTCAGTGACACAATAATGTACGACCCGGAGGAAAAACTCTACTATCGTGATGCCAAGTACGTATATCCCAAGCATAAAAGTGCCAATGGAAAGAAAGACTTCTGGGCTCGCGGCGATGGTTGGGTGCTTGCCGGACTTGCAAAAGTGCTGAAAGATGCCCCCGCCGACTGGGAGCATCGCAAATTTTTCGAAGACAAATATAAAGGTATGGCAGAAGCTGTTGTTGCTTGCCAGCAACCCGATGGCTATTGGAGCCGTTCTATGTACGACGAGGAGCATGCTCCCGGTCCTGAGACAAGCGGGACGGCATTCTTCACCTACGGTCTTCTTTGGGGCATAAATAATGGCTATCTTAAAGATCCCAAATATCTCGAAGCAGCAAAAAAAGGCTGGAACTATCTCTCTAAGACTGCTCTTCAGAAAGATGGCTCAATAGGTTATGTGCAGCCGATAGGGGAGAAGGCTATCCCTGGACAGGTCGTTGACCGCAATTCCACAAGTAACTTTGGTACAGGCGCTTTCCTTCTCGCAGCAAGTGAATATGTGCGTATGCTCGAGCAGGAATCCAACGAAGACCGTGCATATTGGGCAAAGATGGCATACGATATGGCAGCTCCAATCCTTAGCAAGATGGCAAATGGTGAGCTTCAGAAAGATATGCTCGTAGAGGTAAGCCCAAATTGGGATGGTCGCAATAAGAAAGTGACATATATGGAGGCTTTCGGGCGCCTTATGGCGGGTATCGCCCCTTGGCTTGCTCTCCCTGATGATGATACAGAGGAAGGGAAGATGCGTAAGCAACTCCGTGAATGGGCTTTGAAGAGTTATGCAAATGCTGTTGACCCCGACAGCCCTGACTGCCTGCTATGGGGTGGGGAAGGTCAGGTGATGGTGGATGCCGCCTATATCGCAGAGTCATTCCTCCGCGCATACGATGCTCTTTGGATGCCTCTCGATCAGACTACAAAAGAGCGATATATCAAGAATTTCACCAATATCCGCCATATTGATCCCCCTTATACCAATTGGCTTCTTTTCTCCGCTCTTATTGAGAGTTTCCTTGCCAAATCCGGTGCTGATTGCGATGAATACCGAGTAAACTCTGCTGTTCGTAAGGTAGAGGAGTGGTATGCCGGCGACGGTTGGTATGCCGACGGACCGGATTTCGCCTTCGACTACTACAGCAGCTACGTATTCCACCCGATGTATCTTGAGACGCTTAAAGCTATGCAAGATGCCGGAAAGCGGAACAGAATCGATTATGGCAAATATTACGAGCGAGCCCTCAAACGTGCTCAGAAATATAGCATTGTCCTTGAACGATTCATATCACCTGAAGGCACTTTCCCTGTATTTGGACGCTCTATACCATACCGAATGGCAACAATGCAACCGCTTGCTCTTATGGCTCTCTACGAGAAACTTCCTGAAGGTCTGACCAATGGACAAGTACGCTCAGCACTTACAAAAGTGATGCATAACATGTATGATGGAAAGGAAAACTTCAACGAAGGAGGATATCTGACCATAGGCTTTGCCGGACGCCAGCCCAACATAGCTGACTGGTACACCAACAATGGCTCCCTCTACATGACCTCCCTCTCACTGCTTCCACTCGGTCTGCCGGCAACGCATCCCTTCTGGAGCGACGCCCCGCAGCCCTGGACCAACCAAAAAGCCTGGGGCAGCCAACCCTTCCCCAAAGACCACATCTGGAAAGACACCATCACCACCCGCGACCGCTACTAAAAGTTCCATTTTGCCATTAAATGGCGCATGCACCTACCGCGTCAAATGCTATCTCCACAGAGTAAAGGAACGTAATAAAGCATGCTCCGCATGCGCCCCAGCGCGTCAAATGCTATCTTCCCAGAGTAAGGGAACGTAATCAAGCATGCTCCGCATGCGCCCCAGCGCGTCAAATGCTATCTTCCCAGAGTAAAGGAACGTAATCAAGCATGCTCCGCATGCGCCCCACAGAGTCAAAATACTAACAGCCATCAATCAGGCTCTTAGGTATTTGGATGATTGTAGTACTGGTGATTAAAAGTTTCTATATGCCATTAAATGGCGCATGCGGAGCATGCTTTATTACGTTCTCCCCACAGAGTCAAATGCTATTGTCACCGAGTCAAGCAACGTAATAAAGCATGCTCCGCATGCGCCCCAGTGCGTCAAAATTCTAACAGCCATCAATCAGGCTCTTATGCATTTGGAAGTTTGGAGTTCCGGTAATTAAAAGTTTCTATATGCTGTTAAATGGCGCATGCGGAGCATGCTTTATTACGTTATCCCCACCGAGTCAAAATACTATCGTCACCGAGTCAAGCAACGTAATCAAGCATGCTCCGCATGCGCCCCACCGGGTCAAAATGCTATCTCCTCCGAGTCAAGCAACGTAATAAAGCATGCTCCGCATGCGCCAACGCGCGTGTTTATCATTTGTAATTAAAAGTCAACCCCGAAAGTCAGCATGAATGAGCCAAAGTTCTTCTTTATGCTCTCCACTACAGGCATGTTTTGCTGAGTACGGTCTTTTGCAACAAATTCCTGAGGCACGCATACACTATAGGCAATTCCTAAATTGAAAGCCGAGTCACGTCCAAACCTTATTCCGACCCCGGGCTGTAAGAAAAGACCGTTTCTACGCTGAACGTAATATTTTACGTTTTTATCGTAGCTCTCAGTCCACAGCCTGTTTTCATCCAGGTCAACACCAATCTGATAGCCAATCTTTAGGTCGACGAAGGGATTTATCTTCTTGTTGATGTCCGGAATCCATCTTATGTTTGCGAATATCGGGAAATTAAGCCACGAAAAGGTGCTGTCCCAATAATTGTAAATTGGATCGTCATGATATGCTATGAAGGTAGTGTATCCCCCTATTCCTATCCCGGCATAAAGTTGAGGTATGACAGCTACTCCCATAGTATAGTTGAGTCCGAACGACAAGGAGTTCCACATGTCATAGAAAGTGTCATCTTGGAATTTTAAATCTGATGTCGTCGGCGAAGTGCCTGCATAGATCTCAAGAAATCCCCGCCAGTCTTGAGCATTGACACTCAGCATACCAAATAGTAATGTGAGCGAAAGTATAAATTTTCTTATATTCATTTTTAGTATTTTTTATTATTCTTCATAGCGGAATACATCTTGTTCTTCATCATAAAAAAGAAATGGGTTGATGTCCAGCTCAATTTCTCCGAAGGCGTTATAGGTTATCCCATTGCGATGGTAAGACAAAAATCCGGAAATTACTTTGTCTTTATACAACGTCGATGAGAAAAGATTATCTGCCAGTTCCCGTGATATATGCCATATATAGGTAGGATTCTCTTTGTTTAATACTACGGTCTCGCTTTGTGGCAGGGTAAGATACATATTAGTATCTTCACCATAATCTGGATATGTGAATTTAATATTATTGTTTCCGCAAATGAAAATTTGATTTTCATTCCAATATGCTTCATATCTACTATTATTACCATACTGGTCTATGTATGGTATCGTCTTTGAATGCTTCTCGGAGCCAATACTCCATATAAAAGAGTCATTTTTTGAGTAACCGATATCCGGAGATCCTATAGTGAGATTTTCTGCGGAAAAAGACAGATATGTTGGGAATTCGAGTTTCTCTCCGTTCACCCATGGATACTGATACCATGTACTATTGTCTTTGATATATCTTACTTCCTCATTGAAAATTACATAAATATAACCGATGTTGCTTATGTTGGCGTTATTAATGGTATAATGACTTTCTGCAATTATGTATGGAGACGTAGAGTTCTTCATAGTTGAGTCCGGAGTCCAAATGAATGTAGGATTGTCTGCAGTGGCAGTATATGAAGAGCCGTCCGGCATTGTGAAAGTTGCCGATTTTTCATGTTGCGTAGAAGGATAAAATGTGATTTCGATATCATTATATCCACCACTCCATATTTCCGATACCTTACTTAGGTTGATGTCATAGTATACATAAGGATCTCCCATACCTCCGTAGTAGGGATCCATAGCAGAAATTTGAAATTCTTGATGGCGGCTTTCGAAATCATTATAGTCACTGTCTATAGAGGATTCAGCCCAGTCATCATTGTAGGGGACTGCGAGGTTGACGGCTGAGAACTCTACTTTACCATTGTGGGTGCCTTCACTATCCAAGTAGTAAACTTTATCTTCAGCACAGGATGTAATTGCGATAGCTATACAAATCCATGTCAGACTACCGAGTATCTTGTATATTTTCATAATTCTATCGTTTAAGAGTGAAGTTCAAGATCTTATATGTCGAATCCGATGTTGAATAGTATAGCATCTGAAGTCCTCTGCTTAAAGACGAACTCTGTCGTAGTGTTTCTGGAATATTCCTCAACATTGAATTTCTTTTTCATGCCTGCCATATAGCTTATGCCGAGATTCATACCGAATTTATTATGCAGCGTAATTCGGTAGCCTATGGATGGCGATATGAAAAAAGAACCGCAGAGTCCTCCATTTACGATGATTCTTGATGACGAGCCGTAGGCATAGCATAAATCATAGTCTGTAATGGGAATATACTGCATGTATCCTGCTTTAAGTCCTATGTATGGAGCGGTTTTTCTGGTCAGACCGAAGTCCCAACGTGCTGCGACAAATAAAGATGCATATACTCCCGTCAAATCAGTATATTTCCAATTTGAATAATAATTGTTGTAATGCTCAAGTTCTTCATATCTGGTAAGGTCAAGATAAGTTCCGAAGCCACCACCTATGAAGAGATGCCTGTTTATCTGGCGACCCAGAGTAAAAGACATTCCGGTAAGCACGAGCGTTTGGAGGTCTCTCGCATGGCAGTCTTCACTTATAAAAGTAGCCTTTCCGTTAAGTCCTATGCCCCCTTCGAGGTCGATCATGGATCTCGAGCCCTTTTCGTGTCCTGCCCATCCTTTACCCATGACGACCGTCATCTCCGGCTTCACCTTATAGGTTGCAGGACTATAGCCTGGATAGCTAAACTTGAGGTTCTTTGTCGGTTCTCTAAGAATAATCTGGAACATACCGTCAAGGTCAGTGAATACGAATTCACTGTTGCCGGGCACTTCAACTCTTACGCCGGGAATTGGCTCCCCTTTGGCGTCGACTACTGTTCCTTTGACAGTCTCACGAGCGAGGATACTCGCTGTCGAGAGAATTCCTAAAATAATAACAATCAATAATCTATTCATATAATGAAAAGTTAGATAGATGACATAAAGGCAAAATAAGATGCAAAAGATGCAAGGATTTCAAGATTTTTGGCAAAATTACTATATTTATTTGAATTATGCAAGATTATTAACTCAACTTACGGATAAAGACTCAACATATTTTTCTGATCACCCAATTATGAAAATAAAGGGTTCCTATATGCTGATTAATGGCGCATGCGGAGCATGCTCCCTTACGTTACCTTGACAATGAACGTAGTCAAGCATGCTCCGCATGCGCCCCACCGAGTCAAAATGCTAACTAAAAGATTTCAATGTGCCGATTGATGGCGCATGCGGAGCATGCTCTATTACGTTATCCCCACTGGGTCAAATGCTATCGCCACCGAGTCAAGCAACGTAATAAAGCATGCTCCGCATGCGCCCCACCGAGTCAAAATGCTAACAAAAGATTTCAATGTGCCGATTGATGGCGCATGCGGAGCATGCTCCCTTACGTTCTCCCCACAAGGTCAAATGCTATCGCCACCGAGTCAAACAACGTAATAAAGCATGCTCCGCATGCGCCCCACCGAGTCAAAATGCTAACTAAAAGATTTCAATGCGCCTGCGCGC
>JAIDTL010000022.1:37022-62605 GCA_029060725.1 Muribaculaceae bacterium
CAACGTAATAAAGCATGCTCCGCATGCGCCCCACCGAGTCAAAATGCTAACTAAAAGATTTCAATGCGCCTGCGCGCGAATTAATCGTTGATCATTAATCGTTAATCGTTAATCGTTGCATCGGGCTTTCTTTGCCAAACAAATACGACGGCTCATACCCTCCCAGGTCGATTACAATCTTTTCAAATACGATCCCCGGATCAAGAGGCTTGATTTCAAGGAAAGTAGCTCCTGTTTTGGCAGTCTTTACAGGAACCTTCTTCTCTACAACTCTCCGTGCTATAGTTGGATAGAATATGCTGTAGATATTCTCAGGGTCTTCATTAAGATTGCCATTGAAGTTTACTTCTACCGGTTCGCCACCTTCAAATCCCACAGTATACCTGTGTCCCTCTTTGCGGTCAAAAGCAAGTGTAGATTTAGTGACCACATGCACTGTGACACTGTCAGTGCCCTCCGGTAAAGTAACTGCATACTTCAAAGCCGCCCCTTTCGGATTTTCTGTATATGGTCTCACAGCCACACCACTCAGAGTGCGTCCTACGTAGGGGAGCACTTCCCATTTAGCTCCGCTTTCAGCATCTTTAGAAGTATTATAATGCTCGGCTTCAATCACTATCGCATCATTAGCAAGCCCGAATACATATCCCCCTTCCTCTCTTCCTTTAGAATCGAGAGTAAAGGTCTCCGGAAGAATCTCTGCCGGGAAAGCATCGTTCCAGCTCGTATAGCCAATGTGCTTCTGTGTCATCATGCCGTCCCATTTGCCCCCTGCTATCTCCTTATTATAGCTCTTCATAAGCTCAGCATCACGGTCAAAGCAGCGCTTCACTTCTGCAGCCCAATCATTGGCTTCAGGTAGTCCATTCTTGTATGCCGCATGGTTCATAGCCTGTGCGTAATACATCTGATAAAGATTGCTCATCAACTGCAAGGGGAAGAGTAAAAGCTCATTGTAAGCATCTCTCTGTTCAGGCTTGAGGGTCATATATTGGCGAAGTGCCTCAGTCTCAAGACGCATATAGTCATCTGCCACCTGTTTCCATTCCCCGGTCTGGAGATTATAAGTGTTGCGGTCGAGCATCTCAGGAGTCACTCGTCCATTATATTTGCATAGAAGATTGAAAATTCTTGTCGCTTCTTTAGCCTGGTCCGGACCAAGTTGCTGCTCGAAAAATCTAAGAGTGTGCCCTAAGAGGTTTTCTGCCGTAAACTGTTTGGGATTCCAAGCCATGTCAAGGAAAAGCGTGATAGGATATTCCATAGGCTTAAGATCCCCTACGTTGAGTATCCAGAGCTTGTCTACTCCATAGTCGTAGGTGAGTTCGAGCTGTTCCCACATGTTCTGTATTGGTGTGCAGTTCAATAGCTTGCTATTGCGTGGCGCTCCTACGTAGTCTACGTGATAATACATTCCCCATCCCCCGGGGTGTTTTCTCTCCTCAGCGTTTGGCATACGTCTGACATTGCCCCAGTTGTCGTCACAAAGCAAATAGATCACGTCATCCGGTGCACGAAGTCCTGCGTCGTAATAGTCCAGTACCTCTTTATATAGAGCCCACACTTGTGGAGTATCTTTTGCTTTCTTTCCGGTCTCTTTGGCTATTATTTTCCTTTGGTTGTCTATGATTTTCTTAAGGAGTGCCACATCAGCCTCTGCGCTCATGGCTTCATCTCCGTCGCCTCGCATTCCGATTGTCACTACATCTTCTGTGCCATTCATCCGTTGTATTCCTTCGGTGAAAAACTTATCAATGGTAGCTTGGTTCGAACCATAATTCCATGCGCCGTAGTCTTTTCGGTGGCGAGCCCATTCCTGATGATTGCGGGCCATTGGCTCGTGGTGGGAAGTGCCCATGATTATTCCCATCTCATCGGCAGTCTTCATATTTTCCGGATCATCGGCATAAAAAGCCCATCCCCACATTGCAGGCCACATGAAATTTGCTCTCAAGCGAAGAAGAAGTTCAAACACTCGTGTATAGAAGCGATGGTCGCCATAGTCAGTGCCGTAAGTATTCTTTACCCAGCCGGTAAGGCAAGGCGCTTCATCGTTGAGAAATATTCCACGGTACTTCACAGCCGGTTCTCCCGCTGTGTAAGTGCCGTCAGCTATATATAACTGGTCATGTTTCGCCGGGGTCGCATCCGCCCAATCATACCAAGGAGACACCCCGATTTGCTCAGAAAGCTCATAAATGCCGTAGATGGTGCCTCTTCTGTCGCTTCCGGCTATTACAAGAGCCTTTTCAATACCGGGATATGGGTTGTCGACAGTTTTCATCACATATTTTTCAAATTTCCCTTTCAGATCTTTCTCATTGAGCTTTTTATTCTTGAAAAGATCCTTTATCAGAGGGCTTTCTACAGATCCTGCAATGATGACATTGGCAGGGATGCCGCCTTCGGATGAAATTTTTTCTGTTTTAATCAAATTTGCAGCCGTTCCGCATACCTTTTTGAAATCATCCGACAAATTCCCTGCCGCTATTGCTATTCCCGGAAGATCATTCCCCGAAATGATAATGGAGGTAGGGGAGGGCTTGCCATTGGCTGAAGTGATAAGAGGAAAGTATCCCGACAGCTTGGTTTCGCTTGTGATGCCATAGTTGTCAAGTGCAGACACCCGAATTGGCACGAGAAGTATAAGACTCCAAATAAATGTGACGATAATAGATTTGATGCAATTCATGCTATTTCGATTATTTTAAATTTCAATTCTTCTTGTTTATCTAAGATAGCTCTCAGATATTGATCATTGATCGATAATCGTTGATCATTGATCGTTAATCAACCGTTTGCAAAATTATAAAAAAATTAAGATATGTCTCATATTTTAATGTATGGAACATATTCATTAGGGTCTCATAACCTTAAAAAATCCAAGTTCCCACATTAAAATTCGTAAAAATGTTACGAATTTTAATTTACGATTTGTGATATTTGACAATTTTATATAAATTTGCATTCGTAACCAATGAAGTCATTACAACTTCACAATCAGAAACAACCAACCCAACCGGGAAATCTGCGAAATACATGAAGATCTCTGCAATATCGTTTGCTATAATATTATTGTCTCTATTGATAGGGCTCCCTGCTCATGGAGCGAAAATTCGCACAGGTCGATTGATCGATGATCCTGTCGTGATAGCCGGTGAATATACCGGATTCTGCCAAGATAAAGACGGATTCCTCTGGATAGCTACAAATCGAGGCCTTATCCGATTTGATGGCAACAGCTATGACCTTTATCGTCATGATGACGCCGTGGCAGGTTCTCTTTCCGACAATAGGGTGCTTAACGTGTTGTGCGACTCAAAAGGTCGGATTTGGGCGGGTACAGCCAATGGCCTTAATCTATATTTGCCTGAAAGCGACTCTTTCCAAGTCATCACCCTTCCTTCCAAAGACTTTAATGGATATATAATTGGCTTAGGCGAGCAAGCTGATGGTACGGTGACATTCATTGTGTCTGCTGTCGGTTTGTTGTTCATTGATGATGCATCCGGAGGTCCTGATGCTGTTATGTATTCGGCAGGATCTGCACAGAAAGATTTCAATTCTATGGCATGCTGTCGCAATGGCAAGATATATCTTGGCACTCATAGTGGAATTGTATACTGCATGGCTCCAAATGGAAGGATATCATCAAGTAAGGTCACCGACGGAGCATACGTTTTGTCGCTTGCTTTGGAAGAAGACGATAATGTCCTTGTAAGCACTCCGAGCGACATATATAGGATCAATAGCAAGACGGGCGAATCCTCCCGCCTTTTTATCAACGAAAAAATATCTATCAATAATCTATCCAATTCAGCTGATGGATATGTATATGTTGCCACTTCAGGCAATGGAGTCTGGGAAGTGGCTGCTAAGTCTGAAAATGTCAACAAATGTGAGAATTTTTATTGCGCTTCGTTTAAAATCAACGACGCAAAAGTAGGGGCTGTGTATACTTCTCCCGGTGGCGACATTTGGATTGGCTGTAATTATAAAGGTATAGTGCTCTTGCCGGGGCGCCACAACCCCTTTCTTTACAGGAAGTTTTCTGATGCATTCCCCGATTTCGGAGGTGGTCCCGGAGCTTTGACAGAGTGGGAAGGCCATTCTTTGGTGGCTCTCGACAAGGGTCGCGTGGTGATGTTTGGGACCGGAGGAAAGGTTTTGATGTCTGCTACAATCCCGGGTGGAGGAAATATAACGCATATCCAGCTCATCGATGGCAATAAAGCCTTGATTAGCGTAGCAGATGATGGTGTGTGGGAAATGTCGCTTCCTTCCGGAACTGTCAGGAAATTTCTTGATATACCCGGTAAATATCCGTCTATAGTTACTGCACCGGGAAGAGAAGGAGAACTCTTTGTCGGCGTCAACGGTATAGGCTTGATGCGCTATAATATCAAGACCCAAGAGAAAACTTGGGTTCCTATTGATCCGGATGGCAATCAATTGACCAATTCATTCATCACAAGCCTCAATCGTACGGATGATGGCAAGGTATGGATTGGGCTCTATAGTGGAATTGCATGCTACGACCTCAAGACTGACAGATTGTTGAAATTAGATCAAGAGCCATTCCTGAAAGGTGCTACATTTGCAATTGTGCCTTGTATGACCGACGAATCTGTCTGGGTCGGCACAAGCCATGGTCTTATTCACTTTGATCCGGAAAAGGGAGTGCTGCAAAAATATACTACTGCCGATGGCCTCAGTGATAATGATATTCGCGCTATTTCTCGCGACCATAATGGAGGTAAATGGATAGGGACTATGCGTGGCCTTTCATACGTGACTCCCGACAACTCGAAGATACTTTCATATTATGGTGGCAGCGGACTGGTGGAGACCACATTCCACCAAATTAAATATTCTCCATTAAGAAAAGGAATATATTTGGGAAGTGATCTTGGCATTACGGCATTTATGCCCGACTCAGTTTCATCTCCTCGATTTGACCATACGATAAAGGTCTCGGCAATATTTCTTAATGGAAAGCGGGTACTCCCCAATATGAAAAATGGATGCAATGTGGTCATAGGTGGAGATCCCATGTCGCCTGAGAAGCTTAATTTGCCCTATAAGGACAATGCGCTTACTCTGCGGCTTTCTACGATGGATTTCCGCGATGCTTCCAATATCAGATATCGATGGAGGCTTGACAAGAAAAAGGATTGGATTGAGACCGCTCCAGGCGACAACATGCTTTATCTTCCTCATCTTGACCCCGGGTCATATAATCTTGAGATATGTGCGGCGGAGAATAATGTAGATTCTCCGGTGACTACTATCCGGATAAATGTGGCGCTTCCATGGTATTGGTCGGGAATCGCTAAAGTCATTTACCTTATTATATTCCTTGCATTCGGCATTCTTGCGTATGGGCTTATAAGAAAACGTCGGGAAGAGAAAATCAGTGAAGAAAAAATTAAGTTTTTCACCGATGTCTCTCACGACATTCGCACTCCGATGACTCTCGTCATGAGTCCTCTTGAATCTCTTCTTAAGGAAGAGCATGATTCTGATGTGAAGGCAAAACTCAATGTGATGCATCGAAATGCCCAAAGGGTCATGGGGCTTCTCAATCAGCTTCTTGATATCAGTAAGCTTGACAAGGGCAAGATGAGATTGACATGTAGGAAGACCAATGCTGTGGCTTTTGTGGAAGAACTTGTAGAGCTGTTTAAGCCTCAGGCAGAAGGGAAGAAGCAGACCCTTACTTTCACAGAGCTCAACGATCCCGGAGAAGTGTGGCTCGACCGAGATAATTTCGACAAGATAATTGTCAATTTGATTTCCAACGCGTTGAAATATACTCCGGAAGAGGGGGCAATTGACGTTGCTGTGGATACAGCCGATGAAGATGGGCTTGGCAAGTGTCTGAAGGTTTCAGTCACAGATACTGGCATAGGTCTGGATGAAAAAGCACTCCCGAGGCTTTTTGAACCCTTCTACCGCATCAGGGAAGATCATCTTCCGGGCACTGTTGGTTTCGGTATCGGTCTTGATCTTTGCCGTCGCCTTGTAGAGCTTCATCACGGCGTCATTAAAGCAGCCAATCGCACTGATGGCGTTAAAGGAAGCGTGTTTACCGTAATTATACCAATAGAAAAGTCAAATTATTCTGAAGCCGAACTCAATGATAAGCAAATAGAGGATAATGAAGCAAGTCGTCATCTTATTATGTCTGACCGCCCCACTGCAGTTGATCTTCCGGCAAGACCAAAACCCATGACGGCAGGTGGGAAAGTGCTGGTAGTGGATGATGATGCTGAATTGCGTGGATACATTGCTTCTACTTTGGCTAAATATTATAAGGTGAAAGAAGCTGCCGATGGCAACGAAGCTTTGAAAATAATGTCTGATTGGATGCCCGATATTGTGGTCAGCGACGTGGTGATGCCCGGCATGGATGGCCTCACGATGCTTAAACGCATGAAATCTAATGCCGACACCAATCATATTCCCGTGGTGCTTCTTAGCTCTAAGAATGCTATCGCCGACAGAATGGCGGGCTGGGATAAAGGTGCTGACGGATATCTTGGCAAACCTTTCAATATTGAAGAGCTGTCTGCGCTCGTAGACACTCTTATTGAGAATCGTCAGAGAATGAAAGGCAAATATTCCGGTGCGCAGGAGATAGAAGGAAAGATAGATGCTCCGGAAATGAAAGGCAACGACGAGGTGCTTATGGATCGCATTATGAAAGAAATCAATGCTCATATTGATGATCCCGGGCTCAATGTCGAGAAACTCTCATCAGAAGTTGGTGTGAGTCGGGCTCATCTGCACCGCAAGATGAAAGATCTGATAGGCATGACTCCAAGCGATTACATTCGTAATATCAGGCTGAAGAGGGCTTGCGAATTGCTCAAACGCCCCGATATAGAGGTGACCCAAGTGGCTTATAAGATAGGATTCACATCCCAGCCTCATTTCTCATCTCATTTTAAGCGTTACACCGGATTTTCTCCTTCGGAATACCGAGCCAAGTGTCTGTCGGGAGCAGAAGCCGACGTAGAATTGAAGATAGACGCCTGATTATCCCTCCAAAACTGAACTTGGAGCGCGCTGCCCTATTTAAAATCAAGTAGGGCAGTGCGCTCATAATTTATAATTCATAATTTATAATTAATAATTCATAGTTTATAATTAATAGTTTATCGTTGATTTTACAAATTCATATCCATCGGATGCAGATTTGAATGGGGTGGTATCACACCGAAATAAGTGTGTTACGTAGATGTATGGGGCGAAAGGATTTTCTTTGTAATTTTGCAATCGTAAAACTAACACAATCAGCAAGCCCCAAAACGTAGCTGATTAATAGTTGATCACTGATCGTTTATCATTAATCGTTAAACTGATCGCTAATAGTTGGAATATAACAATTGATTGATATAAATAGGTTAATTTTAGGTAGGTTTAGGCTTGACCGCTACTTACAAATGAAGATACATTAGTAAAGATTGATTATAGGTTTAGTTATTAGGTAGAGTTGTGGGCTGGAATGCGAGACGCATACCAGCCACATTATTTTATATAGCTCTTTAACCTCGGAGAGGCGATTTATGGTTGATTTGTGATTTGGCAGATAAAACTTAACATCGAAGTAAATTAGCGACGAAAACTAAAAAAATTATTTCATGGTAATATAAAGGATATTCCAAAGCTAAAAGTACAAGTATTTTTAAGTATTTGATACTGAGTATGATGCAAAATTATGTTACAAATTTAAATTTATTTGATACATATTTTACAAGTAAAGTTACAAATAATGACATAAATGAAAGTGCATCGCGCGCAGTTAGGGTTAAAGTTTTGTAATTTTGCATCCGTTAAAAACCACAAAACAACAAAAATGAAGAAACTGACCAACATCGCAATCGCCTTTGGCTGTTTGGCACTCCTTCCGGGATGCTCCTCGAAGAAGGCTGGGATCGCTCCGCAGAGTTCTGTGGCGATCTTTGATTCGTTCAGCTATGAGGGCGATGATAATTTCTACAAGGCCAATCCTCTTCCAGACGAAAGCAGTTACTACAATCCGGTGCTTGCCGGGTGGTATTCCGATCCGTCGCTCTGCACAAATGGCAAGGGCGACTATTTCCTCGTTACTTCCACTTTCACTTTCTTCCCCGGTGTGCCTATCTTCCACAGCCGCGATTTAGTCAACTGGCAGCAGATAGGCCATGTGCTGACGCGCGAGTCGCAGCTCGTCAATATCGAAAAGCAGCATGTAAGTGGAGGAATTTTCGCCCCGGATATCGCTTACAATCCGGCTAATGAAACCTACTACATGGTCACGACCAACGTCGGCGCCGGTAATTTCTTCGTGAAGACGAAAGATCCGTTTGGTGAGTGGAGCGACCCCATCATGCTTCCGGAAGTGGCTGGAATCGACCCCGCTTTCTTCTTCGATGAGGATGGAAAAGCCTACATTGTCAATAATGACGATGCCCCTGATGGAAATCCTGAATACGACGGTCATCGCACTGTGCGAGTAGTGGAATTCGATACCAATACCGACAAATGCGTAGGTGAACGTCGCATTGTGGTCAACAAAGGATGCCGTCCGGAAGAAAAACCTATTTGGTGTGAAGGTCCCCATATTTATAAAGAAGCAGGCAACTACTATCTTATGACTGCCGAAGGGGGCACGGGCGACTGGCACAGCGAAGTCATTTATAAAGGTCCTACACCATTCGGCCCGTTCACGGCTTGGGATGCCAACCCGATCCTCACACAGCGCACCCTCGACCCGTCAAGAGAAAATCCTGTCACTTGCGCCGGACATGCCGACATGGTCAAGACTCCTGAAGGAGAATGGTGGGGTGTCTTCCTCGGATGCCGTCCGGTAGAAGGAGGGAAAGAAAATCTTGGTAGAGAGACATTCCTTCTTCCTGTCAATTGGACAGCCGATGGATGGCCTCGGTTTGTAGAGAATGGCCAGACTGTTCCTCTCGTTGCCGCCAAGCCGGGAGTGAAGAGAGCCGATGAGGTTACTTTCGGCAATTATAAAAGGAAGGATGAATTCAACGACTCCACGCTCGACAATGAATGGATGACACTCCGCGGACCCGCTTCCGAATATTATTCATTGAGTGACAACCCCGGATTCCTCACAGTGAAATGTGCAGATGTCAAATCAAGCGAAAAGTCAGTGCTCCCATACGTATGCCGCCGACTCAACCATCATAATTTCTGCGCTTGCACCCACATGACGTTTGTCCCTGAAAGTGACTCCCAGCTTGCCGGAATGCTTGTGCTGAAGGATGAGACTCACCAATATCTGTTGGCTCGCACGCGACACGGCGACGCCCATACAATTGAGGTGAGAAAGATTGCTGAAGACGGTTCGCATACTATTGCAATGATTCCTGTCGACCCAAGCCTTGCAGACGTTGACTTCAAGATCTTGGGCAACGGTCTAAAATACGGATTCCATTATTCGACCGACGGAGGCAAAAACTGGGAAATGCTTGCCGACAACGTTGATGCAGCATTCACATCCACAGCCGAGGCAGGAGGCTTCACCGGCACAGTAGTAGGTCTCTACGCCTCCAACGCTGAATCACTCGACTAATCGCACAACGCATAACGCACAACGCAAATTACTTTCCATTATACTTTAATATTTAATAGCAATGAAAAATGTAAAGAAACAATTTCATTACATTGCGTTACTGATGGCAATGGTCCTGTCAGGCTCATTATCGGCCTGGGCGGATATAGTCAAAGGTAACGTGACCGATGAGACGGGCGAGCCCCTCATCGGTGCGACGGTAATGGTTGTCGGAGTCCCCGGTGGTACAGCCACGGATATCGACGGCAACTATTCTATCAATGTGCCCGACATCAAGAAAAATGAACTCCGGTTCTCTTATGTTGGTATGGATCAGCAAGTCATCAAGGTGAATTCACGAAAGGTGATCAATGTTGTCCTAAAATCAAGCGACAATTCACTCGATGAAGTTGTGGTTGTCGGCTACGGTCAGCAGAAGAAAGCTTCCGTAGTAGGTGCTATCACGCAGACCTCAGGTGCTACTCTTGCTAAAGCTGGTGGTGTGTCAAGTGTTGGTGCTGCCTTGACTGGTAATCTCCCCGGTGTGACCACCATGGCTTCTACCGGTAAACCCGGTGATGAAGACCCGCAGATTGTGATCCGTGGCCAGACTTCTTGGAACGGCTCTGATCCTCTTATCCTCGTCGACGGTATCGAGCGTCCGATTAGCACAGTGGATATCCAGTCAGTAGAATCAATTTCCGTACTCAAGGACGCATCCGCTACTGCAGTCTACGGTGTGAAGGGTGCAAATGGCGTAATCCTTATCACTACTAAGCGTGGTCAGGAAGGTCGTGCGGAAATCGGTGTGGCTGTCAATGCGGCTATGAAGGTTGTCTCAAAGCTTCCGGGTGTGTCTGGTTCTCCTGAAGCCCTATATATGAGAAACCGCATTATTGAACGCGAGCTTGGACTCCAGCCCGGTTCATGGGTCGATATGACTCCTCTCGATATCATTGAGAAATATCGCAATCCTGCAAATGATGAGGAATGGGACCGTTATCCTAACGTGGATTGGGCAAATGAGATCTTCAATAAGACTGCGATGGCATACAACCCCAACATCAACGTTCGTGGTGGTACAAAGTTTGTCAAGTACTATGCTGCTATCGACTATCTGAATGAAGGTGACTTGTTTAAGAAAATCAATGCAGGTCGTGGTTATGAAGGTGGTTATGGATTTAACCGTGTTAATATCCGTTCTAATCTTGATTTCCAGATTACTCCGACTACGATTTTTAAGGTCAATCTTTCCGGTTCTCACGGTGAGAAGAAGTCTCCTTCTGGTATCTGGAGTGATTGGGCGGAAACTCAGATATGGCAGTCTGCCTACGGCGCTGCTCCTGATGCCTATCGCCCTATTTATTCTGACGGCACCTGGGGCTACCATCCTTATAAGGGCCAGGCAGTGCCTAACTCATTGAAGAGTATAGCATTGGGTGGTGTTGAATATCAGACTACAACTCGTATCAATACTGACTTTACTATTGATCAGGATTTGAAGTTCATCACTCCTGGTCTTCGTGCCAGCGCTTTGGTGTCATGGGATAATAATATGCAGGAGACAGGTCGTGGTGTCTCTGATAATTATAGTCCTAATGAAAAATATATTGATCCGGTGACTGGAGAGGTCACTGTGAGTCATACTACAATGCCTGACGGTCTTGATTATGTTCCTGACGAAAACTGGAATATTAATAAAGGTTCAATCAATATTTATGCTACCAATCGTTTCCTCTTCTATCAAGCTCAGCTCTTCTATGGTCGTCAGTTTGGTAAGCACGATGTGACAGCTATGGCCGTGTTCAACCGTAATGAGAGTTCCTATGGTACTTCTTTCAAGCGTTTCCGTGAGGACTGGGCATTCCGTGCCACTTATAACTTCGACGACAAGTATTTTGCTGAGTTCAATGGAGCATACAATGGTTCTGAGAAATTCGGTCGTGACTATCGTTTCGATTTCTTCCCTTCTGGTGCTGTAGGCTGGCGTCTTAGCGAAGAAAAATTCATGGCTTGGAGCCGAGGCTGGCTTGACAACTTCAAGATCCGTTACTCTCTCGGTCAGGTAGGTGATGACTCTTACGGAGGTCTGAATGATGATTTAAGATGGCTTTATCAGACTAAATGGTCCGCAGGTGGTAGTGCTAAATTCTATCCTAATGCCGGTAGCCCTTACACTTGGTATAAGGAGTCTCAACAAGGTAACCCTGACATCCACTGGGAAAAGGCTGTAAAACAGAATTTAGGTGTCGATTTCACTCTTGTTAAGGGTATGATTAACGGTACAGTTGAATTGTTTAAGGAGAAGCGTACTGACATTATCGTAAGCGGCGGTGACCGTGCGATTCCTTCCTATTTTGGTGGCAATGCACCGGTATCTAACCTTGGTCGTGTAGATAGCAAGGGTTATGAGTTTGAACTTCGTTTCAACTATACGTTTGCCAACGACATGCACCTCTGGGCTAATCTTAACATGACTCACTCCGAGAATTTAGTTAAGATTAAAGATGATCCGGCTCTCATGGAGTCTTATCGCAAGAGCGAAGGTTATATGATTGGACAGGACCGTATCGTCTATGATGCCGGTTATGCTCAGACCTGGGATGACGTCATTGCCATGACTCCTCATAATACAAATGATGACCAGAAGCTCCCGGGTCAACCTATCATGGTCGACTATAACGGTGATGGTATCATTGACAGTTCCGACTCAACTCCGTACGGATATAGCGGTATTCCGCAGAACACTTACAATGCCACTCTCGGTCTTGATTGGAAAGGTTGGAGTATTTATGTTCAGATGTATGGTGTGACCAATGTTCAGCGTACCATTGTGTTTGAATCCTACAGAAATAATCTGAATACACTGTATGCCGGTGTCAACTTCTGGTCTCCAGGAATGGCTAATGCTGATGTGGATCGTCCTCTTCCGGTATGGAATTCTACACCTAATTATTATAATGGATGGGACAACCGTTACAACCATTACGACGGTTCTTACTTCCGTCTCAAGAATGTCGAAATCGCCTATACTTGGACTTCCGGTTGGGTTAAGAAGATCGGTTTGAGCAATCTTAAGGTTTACATCAACGGTAACAACCTCTGGCAGTGGAGCCGTATGCCCGACGACCGCGAAAGTAACTTCGCAGGTACCGGTAATGCTTCTCAGGGTGCTTATCCTACAGTGCGCCGTTTCAACCTCGGTATCAAGTTTGACATCTAACCTCTCAAAAACATGAAAAAATTTAAAATAAATATATTAGCCCTTCTTTCAGCCTTGTTGGCTTGCGGCTCTTTCTCAAGCTGCACCGACTATCTTGACAAGGCTCCTGAGAGTGAGATCTCGGAAGATGAGGCTTTCAAGAATTTTAAGAATTTCCAGGGATTCGTGGAGGAAATGTACTTCTGTCTCCCTAATTTCACTACAATTTACTGGAATAACTCCTTCAACTGGGGTGAGGATGAGTTCACCGGCATCAATGAGACCTACATGATGTGTGATAAGGTCGACAAAGGTGACTTCTGGGGCTGGCAGTCAGAGCATGACGGCTGGGGTTGCGGCTTCATGGATATAGGTGGCTTTGACACCGGAAAATACTCAAACGTTGGTGATCAGCCTACCCTTTGGAAAGGCTCCTGGTATGCAATTCGTAAGGCAAACCTCGGTCTTGCTAATTTGGACCGCATGACTCAGGCTACCGATGAAGAGAGAAGAATGATAAAGGGTCAGCTTCTCTTCTTCCGTGGATTCTACCATTTCATGCTCATGCAATATTTTGGTGGTCTTCCTTACATCGACGAGGTTCTCGGTAGCTCTGCTCTTACCAACCCACGTCTCACTTACGCTGAATGTGCCGAAAAAGCCGCAGCAGACCTTCGTGCAGCTGCTGATCTTCTTCCTATTGATTGGGATACTACACTGGCTGGTGCAATTACCAAGGGCAACAACAAGCTCCGCATCAATAAGATCATGGCTCTTGGCTATCTTGGCAAAGACCTTCTATGGGCAGGTTCTCCTCTTATGACCAATGACCCCAATCTCGCTGCTCATGGAGGCACCAAGCTTCCGGGCAATTCACTTGGATACAACGAAGATTTCTGCAAGCGTGCAGCTGACGCTCTCGGTGAGCTTCTTAATCTTGTAGAGTCCGGACAGACTCAGTATGCTCTCGTTCCGTTTGAAAACTATAAAGACCTGTTCCTTTCTCATTCAAGGGGTGGACTTATGCCGGGTTCTACTGAAGCAATCTACCGCAATCCGTGTGATGACTGGAACCGCTCTAACTGGGGACAGACTAATGACTACGGAACGAAGTTCATCACAGACAATGGTATCTGCTATCACCCGACTGCCAACTACGTGAACTATTACGGTATGGCAAACGGTCTGCCACTCGATGATCCCGATTCCGGTTTCGATAAGACCCATCCTTGGAAAGGTCGTGACCCTCGCTTTTATCATGATATCCGTTATGATGGCTGCAAGCTCGAGTTAGGTGGAAATACAGAAGCTGATGATGTTCGTTATGCTCCTCTTTATACTGGTGGTAAGCTTCGTAGCGACACTGAAGGAAGTCGTTCCGGTTATCTCAACTATAAATTCGTGCGCGATGACTTCAATAAATGGGACAACCAAGGCGGTGGAAACTGGGGTGCGAGCAACCACATGCTTATCCCCTACATGCGTCTCGCTGATGTCTACCTGATGTATGCTGAGGCTGCTTGCAATGCATACGGAACTCCTTCCGGAAAGTCCGGCAACTTCAGTAAGACTGCCGTGCAGGCAATCAATACCATTCGTCAGCGTGCTGGAGTGGCAGGTGTCAATAATAAATTCCTTGGTTCTCTTGAATCTTTCATGGGAGAGGTCCGTCGAGAACGCGCTGTAGAGCTTGCCTTTGAGTCTCATCGTTTCACTGACCTGCGTCGCTGGATGCTTATCGACAAGTATCCTTACAACATCAAGACCTCGCAAGAATTCACACGTTCCGGAAATCTTGCCGGTATTGATAAGGATTCTTCAGTTGGTATCAACAAGAATGATCCTACTCAGAACGCTGTTGTCGGCTTTACAGAGAAAGTGGTTGTTGAGCGTCCGTTGACCTCCAAACACTACTGGCTCCCACTTAAGGTCAAAGACGTATCGATGTATCCGGAGTTCTATCAAAATCCTGGATGGTGATAATAACCCCCATAATTACATTTTATAATGAAAAATCTAAATAAAATCATATATCCTCTTTCAGCAGCGACAGCTCTTTTGTTCGCTCCCGGTGCTTTTGCACAGGAAGATGACTTTGTGCCTGCTGATTCATTGCCTCAGGGGATTCAGCTCGCTTTCCGAACAAGCGATGGTGGCGACATTCTCGGTGGTGTCTCCTCCGTGAATATGATCGAGCTTGGCAAGAAGAGCTTTACTACTTACAGTACGCAGAATCTTGAGGCGCTTACAGTTGAAACATGGGGTCTTGGCGGAGAGCTCGTTATGATTGATGGTGTGCCTCGCGACGACAACAATATCCTTCCTCAGGAAATAGAAAGCATCACTTATCTCAAAGGTGCGCAGGCTGTCGTCCTCTATGGCTCGGCAGCTGCAAAAGGCGCTGTCTTGATCACTACAAAGCGCGGTCGCGCGGACGGTCTTCATATTTCCGTACGTGGTAATGCTCAGATGTTTGTGCCGAAAAGATATCAGAAATATCTCGATGCCGCTGAATATATGACTCTTTACAATGAAGCGCGTCTCAATGATGGACTTTCATTGGCGTTTACTGATGAGGATATCTACAACTACGGCTCCCACCGCAATCTTTCACGCTATCCTGACATCAACTTCTTCTCAGACGAATACTTGAAGAAGCAGTATATGAAATATGAAGGTCAGGCTGAATTCATGGGTGGTGCTAAGTTTGCCCAGTTCTATTGCCTTGTCGATGTCTATCATGTAAATGATCTCATTAAGTTTGGTGAAGGCAAGAACAATGGTCAGACCCGACTAAGCCTTCGTGGCAATATTGACCTTACCCTTAATGACTGGGTGACAGGTTGGGTAAACACGAGTGCTACTTTCTACGACAATCGCTATGACCGTGCGAACTACTGGGGTAGTGCAGCCTCTATGCGTCCCGCTGTGCAAGGTACTTCTCCATTCGTTCCATTTATTCCTATAGATGCAATTGAGCCGGATGATGAAGAAAGCTGGATTCTCGTCAACAACAGCAACTATCTTATCGATGGCAAGTATCTTCTTGGTGGTACGCAACAGTATCAGAACAATGCTTTTGCCGGTATGTATGCCGGAGGATATACTAAATCCACTACTCGTCAATTGCAGTTTGATGCAGGCATCAGGATAGATTTTTCTAAGGTTGTCAAGGGACTTACCTTCAGTGCTCATGGTGCTGTCGACTACAATACTCAGTACAGTACTTCTCTCGAGCCCCGTTACGCTGTATATCAGGCTTATTGGACTAATTACGGAGGAAAGGATGTCATTGACCATCTTGTGAAGTATAATGATGACTTCAATAGCGGTAATATGGGTCTTAGTGGAGCTTCAGAGCGTCAGACTCTCTTCTTCTCAGGTCAGTTTGACTACAAGAACTCATTCAATGACGTGCATAATGTAGACGCTACTCTTGTAGCTCATGGCTTCAAACGTACTTATTCCGGTCAGTACCACCGCAATACAAATGCCACACTTGGTCTGCGTGCTGCTTATAACTATGATAAGCGCTATTATGCAGAGTTTAACGGTGCTGTCAACCACTCTGCTCGTTTCATGCCGGGTCATCGTAATGGTTTTTCAGCTGTCGGTAGCATCGGTTGGCGTATAAGTCAGGAAGAGTTCCTTAAGGATAGTGAGGCAGTGAGCAATCTTCGCATTAATGCTACATACGGTCGCATCCTCGAAGACGTTGATGTGTTGAAAAACAATGACATTGACCAGAGCTTCTATATGTGGGAAGGAAAGTTCACATCTGATGGCGCTTGGTGGGGATGGAACGACAGTAAGAGACCCTATCAAACTTTCATGAGTACTCAGGGTTCAAATCCGGATCTCACTTTTGTAAAGCGTAATGAGTTTAATGTTGGCTTTGATGCCGGGTTCCTCTCAAATATGATCAATCTGAGTGGTGCTTATTTCCACACTGAGATAGATGGTCTCCCCATTCAGTATTCCAATATCTTCCCAAGCTATCTGCTTGCAGGTTGGGGTGCACAAGGTTCAAGCTCGTTTATTCCGTATGTCAACTATGATGCCTACAGAGTGCAAGGTTTTGAACTCGCTCTCAATTTAAAGAAAAATTTCGGTGACTTCAACTTAGGATTCGGAGTGAATACTCGTTATGTAGATACTAAGAATACTAAGATCAGCGAGAATGTAGAATACGAATGGCAGAAAGCCGAGGGCCAGAACAGAAGCGCTATGCGCGGTTACCGTTGTCTCGGTTATTTCCAGAGTGAAGAGGAAATCTCACAGAGTGCTCTCATCAACAACAACACTAAGCCCGGCGACCTCAAATATGAGGATATCAACAACGACGGTATCATCGACGGTAAGGATATGGTCATCATCGGCCGTTGGGACAATCCATGGAAATATGGTCTTAACCTGACTCTCGGTTACAAGGGCTTTACTCTCTTTGTTGCAGGCACCGGATATGCTGGTGGCAATGGTATCAAGAGCAACGATGCGGCTTGGGTATATGGCGACCGTAAATACTCTGATATTGTCCGTGGACGCTGGACTCCCGAGACTGCTGCTACCGCTACCTATCCTCGTTTGACTACCCAGGGTGGTGAACTAAACTTCGTGACATCTGACTATTGGATGTATGATGCAAGCATCTTCTATCTCGATCAGATTCAGCTTACTTACGACTTCCCATCCAAGTGGTTCGATAAGAAGTTTGTAAAAGGTCTGCAGCTCTATGTCAATGGAAACGACCTTTGGTGGGCTTGTAAAGAGAAGGCTTATCGTGAGACAAGTGTAGGATATAGTCCTCAGACACGTAGCTTCAACTTCGGTGTTAAAGTAAACTTCTAAAACTAACGACAACATGAACAAAATATTAAAAACTGGTATATTCGTTCTCGCTTCGATGGCATTTGTCGCTTGTGATGATGTCTTCGAACCGCTGCCGGAAACCAATCTTTCCGAGGATCAGATTGGGAATAGCGGAAAGAATGCTGAAAATGTACTCGGAAACGTCTATGCCTTTATGCCTAACTTCAGTGTGTTCAGTCTTAGCGAGGCAGCCACTGATGATGCTGTGACTAATAATGCCAACGACAGTTGGAGGAGTATTGCGGCCGGTAGTTGGACTTCGAGCTTCAATCCGGTAAATCGTTGGGAGATGACTCGCACTTGTATACAGTATTGCAATCTCTTCCTTAAGCATTACGAAAAAGTGGAATGGGCGAAAGACAAAGAAGCGAATGATTGTTTCCGTGTCCGCTTCTATGCTGAGGCTCGTGCTCTTAGAGGTATCCTCATGTATGATCTTCTTCAGGCTCACGCAGGTATGGATGCTTCCGGCAATTTGCTGGGAGTGCCAATTGTGACTGTCTTCGAAGACGCTTCCTCTAATTTTAATGTTCCGCGCAATACTTTCAGAGAATGTTATGATTCCATGATGGAGGATTTCAACGAGGCTCTAAAGTATCTTCCAGATTTTTACAAGTTCTATGACGCTTATAATGATCCTGCTCCTTTAGATGAATTGCGTAAGATCTATCCTGAAGTGTCTGAGGGTGTCGCTAACCGTGTTTTCGGATCCGGTTTCATGGGGCGTATGAGCGGTCAGATAGTGAAGTCTTTTATATCTCGTGCTTCCCTGCTTGCTGCAAGTCCAGCCTTCGAAGCTTCTGGTGTTACTTGGGAACAGGCAGCTAATGATGCCGCACGTGTGCTAAGTTCTATCGGAGGTGTAGCCGGAATGGATGCGAATGGTCTCACATGGTATTGTGATCCAACTATGGAGACTCTGCAGGACGGTGACTGTCCTTCTGAGGTGATTTGGCGCACTGAGAAGAGTGAATCTAAGGACCGTGAGGAAAAGTATTTCCCACCTTCCCTTTATGGTCAAGGGTATATCAATCCTTCTCAGAATCTTGTTGATGCATTCCCAATGGACAATGGATATCCTATCAGTGATCCAAAATCCGGCTATGATCCTCAGAATCCATACGCTAATCGTGACCAGCGTTTATATGATTATATCATTTATAATGGGGCCACAGCTGGAACTACTAATACCGCAATCAAAACTTCAGTTGATTCCGATACCAATGATGGAATCGACAAGATTTCTACCTCAACTCGTACAGGATACTACATGAAGAAGCATCTGCGCATGGATGTCAATGCTAACCCAAGCAACTCTTCTTCCAAGTTCCATTACGATGCTCGCTTGCGCTATACTGAGTTCTTCCTCAACTATGCTGAGGCTGCTAACGAGGCTTGGGGTCCCACTGGAGCTGGTTCAAATGGCTATTCCGCTTACGACGTTATTAAAGCGCTCCGTAGCCGCGCACACCTTGGCCTTGAGAATGGAGATGAGTATCTGGAGTCAGTAAAAGGCAATAAGGAAAAGATGCGTGAGCTTATCCGTAATGAACGCCGTCTTGAACTTTGCTTCGAAGGATTCCGTTTCTACGACCTTCGTCGTTGGAAAGCTGACCTTAATGAGCCGGTTATGGGTATTCGTATCGAGGGTGGTGTCTACACTCCGTTCACTGTTGAGACTCGTAATTACAAAGACTATATGATCTATGGTCCTATCCCTTATTCTGAGGTTCTTAAATTCAGCAATCTTCAGCAGAATGCCGGATGGTAAGT
The DNA here is from genome assembly GCA_029060725.1 of Muribaculaceae bacterium. Lineage (GTDB taxonomy): Bacteria > Bacteroidota > Bacteroidia > Bacteroidales > Muribaculaceae > Lepagella. Next base: position 56,429 of record JAIDTL010000022.1, read on the forward strand.
CTTCCCTCTTAACTAATAATTCATATAAGACAAAATGAAAAAATCGATTTTCTCTATATTTGCCATGGGGCTTCTCTTCGCGGGATGCCACAATGGTAATATCGAACATCCCGATTTCGAATATCAGACCATCTCGTTTGCTTATCCGAATCCGGTGCGCACTATCACTCTCGGATATGAGGCAGATGTGGATAATACCAACGACAACCTTCATAAATTCATGATCAAGGCTGTCCTTGGTGGTGTTAATGAGAACCGTGCAGACCACGAGGTCACTTTCCGCGTGGCAGACGAACTTTGCGACAATCTCTATTTCGATAATGGAGAACCCGTCCTTCCGATGCCTGCTTCGTATTATACTATCGCCACCGATAGGATGGTGATTAAGAAAGGTGAAGTATTGGGTGGTGTAGAAGTTCAGCTTACAGACGAGTACTTCAAGGATCCCAAAAGTGTCGATGTTAACTACGTAGTGCCATTGCTTCTTGTCAATTCCAATGATTCGATTCTTCAGGGTAAGCCAAAGGATGGTGTAGCTAATCCTTCGCGTCTTAATGGAGATGACTGGTCAATCATGCCGAAAGACTTCACTCTCTATGCTGTGAAGTATAAAAATAAGTATGACGGTTGCTGGCTCAGCAAGGGCATTGACGAGATTGACGACGATGGTGAGAAGAAGACTAATGACCGTAACGTTGAGTACTGGGAAAAGGCTACTCTTCGCTATCTGAAGACTAAGGCTCTCAATCAAGCTACTTATACTATGTCGTTTGATATGCCTATCATCAATAAGAAAGGTAAGAACGATGAAGTTCACATTGATTGCGAGATGCTTCTTACTTTTGATGATAACGGCAATATCACGATCACTTGTGATAACGAAGAAGTGGAAGTTTCCGGTTCCGGCACTTGGAAAGAACTCGGTGAGCCAAAGGCATTCGGCGATCGCGATCGCGACCTCATTACTCTTAACTATAGCATTCGTTTTGAGTACATGAAGCATGTCCCCAAAAAGACGATGGCTTACTATGAAATCAAGACCAACGAGAAAATGGTGCTTCGTGATCGTCAGAACAAGCCGGAATGGTTCAACTATGAGCTTAAGTAATCTAATTTAAGTATCGGTAGACTCCTCTTCGCAGAGGAGTCCACCGGTTCTAAAAATCAAAGAAAAGACAATGAACAATTATATTAAATTAGGAGCGCTTGGAGTCCTTGGCCTCGTGATGACAGGTTGTGCAGATACGACTGTCGATTACTTCCCGGTAGAGAAGCCACAGAGCGTCATCGATTATGAGTATCTCAACGAGTACGGACCCCTCAAAAGCTATATAGACCGTCAGGCACATCCCGGTTTCCTTCTTGGTACAGGAGTCGGCGCCGGTGATTACATTAACAAGGGTCTCATCTATCGCGTGACTAACAACAATTTCGATCAGATGACCGCCGGCAATGAGATGAAATATGCCTCTATCGTTCAAGATGACGGCACTATGGATTTCACTACTGTTGAGAATTTCGTCGCTGCCGCAGAGGAAGCCGGAATGCAGATCTATGGACATACCCTTCTCTGGCATGCTCAGCAGAATGCCACATGGCTCAAGAGCTGTATCGCGGATCTTGTAGATGATGAGGAAGGTACAGTCGCTCAGAAACAGTATAAAATTCTCGACGCTGAGCTTGAGCGTTGGATCGAGGGCATGATGAATGCTACCCGTGGATATGTTAAGGCATGGGATCTTATGAACGAAGGTCTTGATGATACAGGAGGAGACATACCCTTGAAGACAACTCCCGAAAAACCCGGGGCGCAGGATTTCTACTGGCAAGATTACTTAGGTGAGAATTATGTCCGCAATGCTGTGAAATATGCTCGTAAGTACTACGCTCAGCAGGAAGGAGCCAATCCGGCCGATCTCAAGCTTTTCATCAACGACTATAACCTTGAGGCAGCTTATAACAACAACGATAAGGCTAAGAGCCTTGTCAACTGGATTAAGAAGTGGGAAGCTGACGGTGAGACTAAGATTGACGGTATCGGAAGCCAGATGCATGTAAGCTACAGCTGTAATCCAACAGAGCAGAAACGTCGTGAGGATGCAGTTGTGAATATGCTCAACATTCTCGCTAATTCCGGAAAACTTGTACGTATCACCGAACTCGACATGGGTATTGATGATGCTGAAGGAAAAGCAATTAATACTGCTGATGTGACTTTGGAGCAGCATAAGGCTATGGGTGAATACTATAAGTTTATTATTTCGAAATATTTCGAGATTATACCTATCGCTCAGCAGTATGGTATTTGCCAATGGGCTCAGACCGACGCAAACGCGAAGAGTGGATGGCGTGCAGGTTGCCCGATTGGTCTCTGGACAGAATACAATGCTGCTGCCGGAACGGGCTTTAGCCGCAAACCTGCATACGGAAGCTTCTGTGAGGCTCTCGCCGGTAAGTAAGTTTTGATTCTTTATTGATTAATATCCTATTAATTGCAAGCAACATAATAAATTGTTGACTTAGCCTTAAAGATATTAATAACTGATGATATTGAAACAAGGGGCTGAATACCCCTTGTTTCACCCAACTTTTAGTTAACCATAATTATTAATCAAAATCAAAACGCATGAAGAAAATTTTTCTTTCGATGCTCGCTGTTGCCTCAATGGTAGGAGCGGCAAGCGCACAGGAGGTGGTCAAAACCATCGACTTCAGTAAAATGAGGGAGTGCCCATTTGAGGCTGGAGATGTTACTCCAACTCTTGAAGGTGGTATTCTCGAAGTTCAATGGTCTGGAGGTTATGCACAGTTTCCGATAGCACAAGACGTTGTGCTTGAACCAGAGACAACTTACACCCTAACCGCTGCAATTAAAGGCTCTAAAAAAGGAGCAGGAAATATTGCTATAGGTAATTGGGGTGGTGATGATTGGCTTGGAGACGGTAACTTAACTCTCAATTTCACTACAGAATGGGATAAGAGCTCAATTACGTTTACAACAAACACAGCACAAGCTCCTTTCAATGTCATGTTTCAGTCTTGGCCAAATGCGAGCTTTGCTGAAATAATGGATTTTGCTTGGGTTGTAGTAAGCAAAGGTGACTGTGAACCAGAGTCTACTCCATTGATGCCAGTTGATCTTGACAGTGCAGAGGAAGTCGCTTACGTCAATTTCGCAGAGCTTGGCTCATATCCTTTCGATGGTGACAGTGCAGAATTCAAAGATGGAGTAGTTGTCAATACTGGTGATGACATTTTCAATGTAATGGAAGGTCTTACACTCGAACCTGAATTGGACTATGGCATCATTGCAAGAGTTAAGGCTTCCTCCGATGTAAACGTAGGTGTGTCTATGGGTGACTGGGGTGTAATGGCTGATGGTGATTTCCTCGCATACGACGCATGGAATCAGGTGATCGTAAGATTGGGTTATGCACCTGTTGATGAAAACGGTAATATTCCTGAGAATTGCTTCGTGATGTTCTCTCCGGAAGATGGTTTCGACGGAACTCTTGAAGTAGATTGGGTAAAACTCGTTTATTTCGTAGAACCTGAGCCGGAACCGGAACCTGTTTATAAGACAGAATGGAGCTATGTTCTCGATGACCTGACTGGTGAAGACGGTCCTTGCTCAAACGTTTATACCCGTATCGGTGAAGTTGGAGCTTGGGAAGACGTAGAAGCTCAGGTTTGCGAAGGTCCTGATGGTGTAGGCAAGGTATTCTATGCTGATGTTAAGGCTCATCCGGTGCCTGCTGAAGGTGAGGAAGATCCAATCCCCGATCATCATACTCAGTTCTTTATTCAGTATCCTGAGAATATGTTCCAGGTTGGTGATACACTGAAGATCAAGTTTGACTATTATTCAACTGTTGAACGTCGCATAGATACTCAGTCTCACTATACTGCTGGTGATTATATTATGTGGCATTTTATTGGAACATTCACAGCTAAACCAGAATGGCAGACTTATACTGCAGAAGTCGAAATCACAGACGAATTGACACGCGATGGTGAGCAAGGATGTGTTACATTGAACCTTGCTACATACGATAAGAATGAGGATGATCCGAGCTTGAGCGTAGGTAAGCCCGAAAGCATCTTCTACATGAACCACATCACTATCGAAAAAGGTAAAAGAGTTCTCGTTTCAGGTGAAGAACCTGTACTTGAGTGGCAGTCTATTATTACTAACGGTAACGCAAACGAAGGCTCAAGCGTAAATATTCTTGCTCGTGTTAATGGAGAAGATAATGAAGCTCCAGTTGTTGACAATCCGTCAGGTGCTGGTAAGGTATTTGAAGCTCCTATCATTGCCAAGACTGAAGGTGTAAATGATTGGGATTCTCAGATGTTCATCAAGTTCAATCAAGCTCTTGAAGAGGGTACTGAGGTTAAGGTAAGCTTTGATTACTATTGCTCTAACGAACGCACTGTTCAGACTCAGGCACATGGTACTCCGGGTAACTATCACTACTGGGATATGCTTGGCAATCTTGAGGCTAAGCCAGAATGGCAATCAATTGAAAAGACCTTTACTGTAGCTGCTGGTCAAATTTCTAATGATGAGGGTACATGCTGCCAAGGTCTTCAGGCTATCGCATTCAACCTCTCTACTTCTGAAGAAGCTGGCACATTCTACATCAACAATGTTGTAGTTGAGGCTCTCCTTCCAGAGGGATCTGCAGTTGAAGAAATTGAAGTTGCTCCCGCAGCTGTTGTTGTTGCTCCAGCCGGTGTCTACAACCTCCAGGGCGTGAAGGTAGCTAATTCTATCGACGCTGTTACTGTTCCTGGTCTCTACATCTCTAACGGTAAGAAGGTTATCAAGAAATAAGCTTTTTATTTCATATTAATCCTCCCGGGGCGGGAATACCCCGCCCCGGGCTTTCTTTATTTTTATCATAATTCATAGCAATGTCAAAATACTCTTTTGAATTATAATTATGCATTATGAATTATGAATTATGCATTAATCAAAATTCTCCATGAAATCCTTAACTCTAACTTTTCTCCTCTTCTCTTTAGGCTTAAATTGTGCTTTCGCTGCTAATCCAGCTGAAGGCACCACCGCTTCTACTAATGTCCCGGAAGCTGCTTATCCCTGTGTGGCTGCTGATTCAAGAGCCACTTTCAAACTCCATGCCCCCGATGCCAAGGATGTAAAGGTGGATATATGCGGTAAGAAATATGATATGGTGAAGGATGATAATGGTGTTTGGTCTGCTACTACAGATCCTCTCGTAGAAGGATTTCATTATTATTTCCTCGTGATAGACGGTGTGTCGGTCATCGACCCCGCGTCTGAGACTTTCTATGGCTGTGGCAAAGAGTGCTCAGGTATTGAAATCCCTGAATCTCTTGATGCTGCGGCTTATTATACATTTAATAAAGACATTCCTCACGGGCAGGTGAGAGAATGCAAATACTTTTCAAACACAGAGGGGAAGCAACGCCGTTGCTTTGTCTATACCCCTGCAGAATACGAGACTAACCATAATGCCAAATATCCTGTGCTTTACCTCCAGCATGGTATGGGTGAAGATGAGACCGGATGGTCAAAGCAGGGCATGATGGCCAATATTCTCGACAATGCTATTGCTTCCGGCAAAGCTGCACCGATGATTGTCGTAATGGACAATGGTAACTGCAGCCACATTTTCGGGTCACGTAAAGGTGAGACTATGGAGCAATTTGGTGCTTCGTTCACTCCCGTTATTCTCAACGACCTGATTCCTTATATTGAAAATACTTTCCGTGTCAATACCGACCGTGAAAACCGTGCTATGGCAGGACTTTCATGGGGCGGAAAAGAGACGTTCGACATAACTCTCACTAACCTTGATAAATTCTCTCACATAGGAGCTTTCAGTGGTGCTCTATTCGGGCTTAATGGCAATGTTGAGAATGCCTTTGATGGAGTATTCAAAGATCCCAAGAAATTCAACGATAATGTGAAGGTCCTCTTCCTCAGCATGGGTTCTGAAGAAAACTTCGGTGCCCCCAATATCTGCAAAGCCCTAACAGACTTAGGCATCAACAACACCTACTACGAATCTCCCGGCACCCACCACGAATGGCTCACCTGGCGCCGCTCCCTCAACGAATTCCTCCCCCTCCTCTTCAAATAATCAAGCCCCCCTTAAGGCCCCTAAAGCCCTTAAAGCCCCTAAAGCC
>JAIDTL010000023.1 GCA_029060725.1 Muribaculaceae bacterium
GTATGAAGGGTAAAGAAACAGATTAGGTAGATTTTCGAGAGAAAATGTGTGATTTAACCATTTTTTTATTAATTTTGCATCTGAATCAAAAATCTACACATACCCATCGGATATGAACTACACGATTATCGACTTTATCTCGCTCCTCGGCGCTGTCTGCCTATTCCTTTATGGCATGAAGGTGATGAGCGAAGGCTTGCAGAAAGTGGCAGGCGACCGTCTACGAAACATCCTCGGCATCATGACAAAAAACCGAGTCATGGGTGTCATCACCGGTATCCTGATCACAGCGCTTATCCAGAGTTCGAGTGCCTCGACCGTCATGGTGGTCAGCTTTGTGAATGCCGGACTCATGTCGCTCGCCCAGTCAATGGCAGTCATCTTTGGTGCCAATGTCGGCACTACGGTGACCACCTGGATCATCTCTGCATTCTCCTTTGAAGTAAACATATCCGACTATAGTATTTTGTTGCTCGCCGTTGGCGTCCCAATGCTTTTCATGAAGAAAAGCACCTATAAATCATTGGGTGAATTCATTATCGGATTCGTATTCCTCTTCATGGGTCTCGACCTCATCAGCCAGTATGTGCCAGACCTGAAGAGCAATCCCGAAATGCTGCAGTTCCTCTCCAAATATACCTCACCCGGCTATGGATCAGTGCTTATATTCTTCTTCGTCGGTATCATCCTGACCATGGTGGTGCAGAGTTCAGCTGCCACATTCGCCATCACGCTCATCATGTGCTCACAAGGATGGATCTCGTTTACCCTCGGTTGCGCCATCATCCTCGGCGGTAACATCGGTACGACAATCACTCCTATACTTGCGGCATTAAGCGGAAATCTTGCAGCAAGACGAACAGCAATGGGACACGTGCTCTTCAATGTGCTCGGATCAATAATAGTGCTCTGCATCTTCCATCCGTTCATGAATCTTGTGGCTGACATCTCCTATTGGTGTTGTGGTATAAACCCTCTTGATATAGATGCTGCCATGGATGCAAAAATGGCAAACTCCACACTTCTTGATCCTGCAGGGGGACTGACATCGAAGGCTCAGGCTGCAATAGCATTCGGACTTGCAATGTTCCCCACAGTCTTCAATGCGTGCAACCTTCTTGTGATGATTTGGTTCACAAAGCAATATGTGCAGATTGTATGCTGGATTATGCCTGCCAAGCATAAGGATGAAGAAGAGGAATTTTCTCTCAAATATATCAACCACGGTCTTCTTCAGGCTTCCGAACTCAACATCACCCAGGCACAGAAGGAAATCGAAGTGTACGGACAACGCGTTGGCCGTATGCTCGACATGGCAGAGGAGATCGTACATTTGAAATCAGATGATTCCAAATATTCTGAGGTATATTCCCGCCTTGAGAAATATGAGGATATCTCAGACAAGATGGAGATAGAGATTGGCAACTACCTGAACAGGGTTTCGGAAGGCAGACTGTCACCCAATGGTAAGATGCGCATAGCCGGTATGCTCCGTATCATCAGTGAGATCGAGTCTATTGCCGATTGCTGTTTCAATGTAGCCAAGACCACCCAGCGCAAACTTCAAAACAGTGTGAAGTTCCCTGAGAATATCGACAAGGAGGTTGACCACATGTTCAGCCTCGTAGATAAAGCCATGGAGAATATGCTTAATATTCTTAAAGAAATGGAAAGTCCTGACGAGTCAAAGATCATCAAGGCTTACAACATAGAGCGTGAGATCAACAACTACCGTAATCAGCTCCGCGACACCAACATCGCCAATATCAACGACCACCAGTATGACTTCCAAGACGGCATCTTCTTTATGGATCTTATAGGAGAAGCTGAAAAGATGGGCGACCAGATAATCAATGTGGTAGAAGGCGTGAAGCATCAATTCCGCGAAGAGACTATCTAACCCTTAACTCTTAACTCTTAACCCTTAACTCTTGGAAAGGTATTGCGTCATAATGTGTGGTGGTGCCGGGACTCGTTTCTGGCCTTTCAGCCGTGAATCGAGACCTAAGCAATTCATCGATTTCTTCGGGACAGGACAGACTCTGCTTCAGATGACCGTAGACCGTGTACGCCGTCTTGTGCCGGAAGAGCATATAATTATACTGACAAATGAGCAATATGCCGACACTGTCCGCGAGCAACTACCGGGAGTTTCCTCTGAACATATTCTTCTTGAGCCGGCACGTCGCGATACAGCTCCTGCCGTGCTTTGGGCTGCCCATCATATAGCAGCGCGCACTCCGGAAGCTTCGTTTGTAACTCTTCCAGCCGATCATGTAATCCTTAAGGAATTAGCCTTTCAAGAAGCTCTTCGCAAAGGGTTTGATTTCGTAGAAAAAGCCGACCGGCTATTAGCTCTCGGAATACCTACCAAGTCACCCAACACTTCATATTCATATATTCAGAAGGGAGAATCGGTTGGCGACATTATTTCACATATCAAGACAATAGCGGAAAAGCCGGGGCGCGAAATGGCAAAGATATTCGTGAAATCCGGTGAATTTTTATGGAACGCCGGGATATATCTTTGGAAAGCCAAATCGGTTATAGCAGCATTCAATCGGGATGTGCCGGATATGGCATCTCGGTTTGACGTGCCCGATGAGTATTATCGGGGGGAGACTGAAATGGATTTCATCTCTGACATATATCCTAAGACGTCTTCCTTGCCTGTAGAATATGCTATAATGGACAGAGCCTGGAATGCATACGTTTTGGAGGCAGACCTGGGTTGGAGCGACCTCAGTACATGGAATGCCCTTCATGCCATATCCCCAAAGAATAAGGATGGGAATGTGACCCAAAACTGCCGCGCCCTTCTCTACGACAGCAAAAACTGTATTGTTGCAGCTGAAGGAGACAAGGTAATGGTAGTGGCTGGGTTGAAAGACTTTATAGTGGCAGACACCTCGACTGCCCTACTGATATGCCCTATCGAGGCAGAACAGCGCATCAGGAATATCGTCAACGATATCCGCGAACGCTACGGGAGCGATTTTATCTGAATAATAGGCTAATAATAAATAGAAGGACGCACGGTTTGTGCGTCCTTCCTAATAAATTATTTGTAAATTCAATATTTAATCCTTGACGAGACGTATCGCGTAGACCTTGGCGTGGTTGGTCTCGATGTTCATGTTTTCGTTGTCGGGAGTGAAGGTCAGGGTAATGGTATGCTGTCCGGCAGTGAGGTTCACGGGGACAGAGTTGCTCCAGCCGAGATCAGCCCAGTTGCCGCTTCCGCGCTGAGGCATAACTACGAGACCCTCCTTATGTCCGTTGACAGTAAGGGTACGGATAGCGCACTTATTTTCCGTATTCACTGGACCATTACCGTTAGCGTACTTGACAGATACAAAATATTCGCCGGGTTCGGTGACATTTACGGGAATGGTCAGCGTAGTGGTCTTGTCGATATCCTTGCCTTTAGCATCCACCTCGATTATCTGCTGCTTGCGCGTTGAACGTGGTTCGGACGCAAAACCCTCTGTGCCGTCGCCAGCCACGCCAATCACCTGGTACTCGCCCGGATCCTTGGCATCAAACGTTGTTGCGTGCGTACGTGCCACTTCCTTGCCATCCTTGATCACTATGTATTCGCCGATATATTCGATCGGATTCCACGTCAGGACATCGCCCTCAAGCCATGCTATGGGAGTGAGCGGCGCGTTCTTCTGCGCCTGACGGTTGACCTTCATGGCAGGAATTTGATTGTCAGCCATGACAATCTCTATATTCATCTTCCCTTTGGCCTTGTTGGCGGCTATGAACGGTTTCTGCTCCTTGCCATTGACCTTGAAGCTCTTTATCTCGTTGCCGTAACCGCTGACAGTGATGTTAAGGTCTGCGTCACGGTATTTGAAATTCTCGAGGGTACGTGTTCCGGCAAGTGCTTTCGGCACAAAGGGATGGAACGCGAGTCCATCTTTCTGGAAGTCGATACCGAAGAGTATCTTGTGGGTCAGGGCAATGTTGCCGCTGAGACACCACAGCATGTTGGAAGAGTTCAGCTCGGTAGCGATGTCACCGTTCTCAATGTTGAAGTTTTCCTTGTTAGTGGCGAAGAGAGCTGCAGGACGGAATACGCTACCTATGGCTTCCATCACTCCTTCCTCGTTTCCAGCCTTTGCGTTGGCAAGACCCCACCATGCTCCTACCCATGGCCATAGCGACTTATTGTGGTAGGAAGGGATATCGGCGATAGAGGGATAGAATATTGTCGCACCGAAAGGAGTGGTCGGATTGCTTTCAGTTACGGTCTTGGCGCGGTCTGTAGGAGCCACGTCCCACATAATGGCCAACGATTCACCGAGAGTTTCGGCACGTGGATTCGTGATCAGATTGTCACGTCCGTAGAGATACATGGCGTAGTAGCCCTTGTCGTCCATCCAGAGATGATCGTTGATCGCCTTTGCTATCTTCTCTGATTCAGCGAAAGCTTCGGCAGCCTCCTTCTTGTGGCCAAGAATTTCAGCCGCTTCTCCGAGCACCTTCCATGCCTGTGCGTGAACTACAGATGTCGAGAGGGTCTCGGTATTGTAGATGTCGGCACACTGCATCCAGCGAGGATGGCTTTGCTCACGCCAGTCGATGAAGGATGTCTCCCCCCTCACCAGTCCTGTCTCAGTGTTGTAGAAAGCCTCGCGGTCAGTTTCGAGCGAGCGCTTCATGATTGGATAGATATATTCAAGCCATTTGCGGTCGCCGGTTACCTTATACACCTCCCATGCTGCGACGCACCATATCTCACGGTCGGTAGATACTGGCCACGCGCCGCCACTGCCGGTGTCCTGGATGATACGTCCGAGCGGATCCACTTTCTTCATAAGGGAGATCATGGAAGCCTTAGGCTGCATATATGCCATGGAGAGGAGAATCGAATAGCTGACGTCGCGAGTCCAGACTCCTGCCCATTCTTTGCCGGTACGGAGGGTTGTGTCGGGTTCGACAGCATTGACCATCTCGTCGAGCCCCATATTGTAGATTGCCTCGTGAAGACGGTTCGGCGTCGTAAGCTTCGGATAGGAGCTAATATCGTTTTTCAGCTTCCACTGCTTGTCGATGCCCATATAGTAGCCGGGCTGCGCACTGTAGGTAGATACTATTTTAGTCGCCGACGGCGCAGTAGCCATATACACGCCCTGCGTAATCGTATCGCCGTGCCAAGTATAGGCGTCTGTTTCCACTATTGTCTGAGCCGACACCGTCGCTCCTGACAGCGCCGCAACTCCTATCATAGCATGTCTCACTCTCATTTTCATGATCTCTTAAAGGATATGTTTGATTTTACGGTTAATTTTTCAAAGTTTCGCGAGCTTGATGGCGCACCCTCCGCTACGTCCCTGGGGG
>JAIDTL010000024.1 GCA_029060725.1 Muribaculaceae bacterium
TAAATTCCCAAAATCACTATGCTAAGTTTAAAAAATATTTTCCGTATCATCAAATGGGTTATCGTTTAGAGTTAATATTTTATAATTAATAGTTTATAGTTGATCTTCAAGCAAGTCCAAGCGACGCCAAAAGATCCTCAAATGTCATAGCATCCATAAGCACACTTCTTGGTTTTCCACCGGTAGCCGGACCTACTACACCGTATGCTTCAAGCTGATCCATTATTCGTCCGGCTCTGTTATAGCCAATCTCATAACGTCGCTGCACGGCCGAGGTGGAAGCAGTCCCGCTCATTATAACCTGACGGCCAACCTCCGGGAAAAGAGGATCGAGTTTTCCAACACTTGCAGAATCAACCTCCTGAGCTTCTGCATCTCCTCCCACTTGAGGTTCCGGAAGCATATAAGCTCCTTGCGGATAGGGCTGACGCGTGATATAATCACATACTTTTTCCACTTCGGGAGTATCCACGAATGCACACTGCACGCGTGTCATTTCCCCATTGTTGCTAATAAGCATATCCCCTCGTCCTATCAATTGCTGGGCACCTGTAGAATCAAGGATAGTCTTAGAGTCAACTCCCGAACTTACTTTAAATGCAATGCGAACAGGGAAGTTTGCCTTTATCATACCTGTGATGACATTGGTAGAAGGTCGCTGAGTAGCTATAATGACATGAATGCCTACTGCTCGGGCAAGCTGAGCAAGACGCGCGATTGGAATTTCCACTTCCTTTCCTGCTGTCATAATCAAATCAGCAAACTCATCGATAATCACGACTATATATGGCATATAGCGGTGTCCTTCACGAGGATCAAGCTTCTTTTCCTTGAATTTCTCATTATATTCAGTCACTTGACGCACGAACGCCTTCTCAAGCAGCATATACCTCTCATCCATCTCTGCACAAAGGGAGCTGAGAGTTGCCACTACATTCTCCATATTGGTAATGATAGGCTGAGGCGCATCAGGTATCTTCGCAAGATAGTAATTCTCTATCTTTGCATAAAGAGAGAATTCCACACGTTTAGGATCGACCATAACAAACTTCAGTTCCTCCGGTCGCTTAGAATAAAGCAAAGATGTCACAATAGCATTAAGACCTACTGATTTACCTTGACCCGTAGCACCTGCCACGAGAAGGTGAGGCATCTTAGCAAGGTCAGCTATATAGACTTCGTTAGAGATAGTCGATCCCAATGCCACCGGCAATTTAAATTTTGAGTTTTGATATACTTTCGACTGAATGATAGTCCGCATCGATACAGTCTTAGCTTCTTTATTCGCAACCTCAATACCGACTGTGCCTTTACCCGGAATAGGAGCAATTATACGCACACCATTAGCTGCGAGGGAAAGCGCAAGGTCATCCACAAGATTGCGAATCTTTGCGATTTTCACACCTGTATCAGGACGTATTTCATATAGAGTCACGGTAGGACCTACAGTAGCTTCTATGCTTGTGATTGGAATACCGAAATCAAGCAGTGTCTGCTTGATCTTTTCCTTATTCTCTCGCAGTTCATCTGCATCGACCGATATCTTATCACTACCTGGCAATAGATACTCTGCCGGTGGGAACTTATACTCATGAGTAAAGAGTTTTTCATCGTATGATGAGCCTGTGTCTTGAGATCCTTTCTCAATGTGATTGACATTGACAGTCATCACATCTTTAAGCTCCTCTTTTTCAGTAGATTCAGCAATCTCTGAAATTGATTGTGCAGATTCATTTGGCTTTGAGGGCTGATCTTCTTTCACAGAATTCTCTTCTAAGGAAGCTTGCTGCGGCATATACTCTTCAGCAGGCCTACTCTCTACAATATTATCATCTATAGGATTATTATCTACCGGAAGACTATCGGATTGATTATTATTTTCCGGATATTTATCCATAGAAGTTACCGACTCTGATTCAATTTTTTCTTCCTTTGTAATATAATTATTTCTTTCCTCTTCTATAACCTTTTCTTCTACGGCAGGAGTAGCTCCCGAATCTTCAGAAAGGTCTTTCAGAAAGGCATTCTCTTCCAGAGAGTCTTCGGAAATAGCAAGGGAATTAGGATCATCTTGAATGGAATCAAAAGCTGAATACGGTTCATAATCTTCATCCAGTTCAGGCATATCGAAAATTGTGTCTGAACTTGGATCAAACTCTACATTGTCAGGAGTTGAGACCTCTCGCTTAGTTTCTTCCGGATCTTCATTTTCTGCATAAAGAGCCTGGCCTTCGCTTGCTTCTTTCTCTCTGGCTCTCAATTCTTCTTTTTTCCTAATTTCTTCTTCCTCTGCTTCACGCTGCTTACGACGTTTTTCATCGTATGCTCGTTTCTTCCTTATCATCCATTTTATTGCATCGCGAAGACAAATCACTACAAATATTGATATCAGGACAACAGAAATGATGATCGCGCCACTCCAGCCTATATAACTGTAGATAATCTCATTGATGTATCGTCCATGGAAACCGCCCCAGTTGACATCGGTATCAAGTCCTATTGAGACCATACCAACCACAACACTAAGAGTGATAAAAGCTATCAGCGACTTGATAGTAAAGTCAAGAGTACGAAACTTAGGATATCCTACAAGCAGTTTAAGCGACATGCACAGAAGCCAAACCACTATTACGATTGCACCGACACCGAATCCTTGATTGATCAAAAGCTCCGTTAAGCGAGCTCCACCCTCTCCGGCATCATTAGAGACAGCAACATCAGGACCGGTAGCCTCGGATATCACCATACTCTGATCTGCTACACAATTACTAAAATAAGACATGAAGGCAACGGCAAACCACAAGCCCAGTCCACCTAAAATAATGCCAAAGACAAAGCGAGTGACGACGGAGTCTCTCCACTCTTTGAAAGTTAACGCCACAGATTTGACACTTTCTTTTGAAGATTCGTCTTTACGAGCTGTCTGAGGCCTCTTTGTGGAGACATTGTTTCCTGTCGCTGTCTTTTTAGACTTAGACGTGTGTCGCCGACCACTTGTAGAGGGTTCTTTGGGTGTCGGCTGTTCTTCAACTACCTGTTCGACAGATTCGTCAGAAGAAGGATATTCCGGAGAATAATTATGGTATTGCTTCATTGTACAGCTATAGTGAACTAAGAAATAATTGTATGTTATACGGGGGGAAATTACCTATATATTCAATAGGAATGCAAAATTAATAAAAAAAATCGGGATTATGTAAAAAAAAATTGTTAACTTCGCGTTTGAAATGAAACCTTCAAGAATCGCAGGACTTGCCATCCTCGCTCTATTGTGGGTATGGCTGTGTGTGGGGCTTCTCACTTCCGCTGACGGATTCAATCTTAAAAACATCCTGATAGCGGCCATGAGCGGCATCATCATTTTTGTGCCCTTATATAAAAAATATTTTGGAGGAGACAAGAAATAGCTTTATATGAAACAGGAATCTGCACAATCTCCACTCCTTGCAGCCAGAACATCCGGATATGGACTTCTGGACAGCATTTCGTCGCCGGCTGACGTACGCGCTCTGCGTCTCGACCAGCTGCCGGAGCTGTGCGCCGATATCCGGCGTTATATAATCGATAATCTTTCTGTAAATCCAGGCCACTTCGCATCGAGCATGGGAGCCGTCGAGATAATTGTGGCCTTACATTATGTATATGACACACCCACCGACCATCTTTTTTGGGATGTGGGTCATCAAGCATACGCTCATAAAATTCTTACCGGTAGGAAAGAGGCTTTTGCTAATCAAAGGAAAAAAGGTGGAATCAGTGGTTTCCCCTCCCCTCTTGAATCCCAATTTGACACTTTCATCACCGGACACGCATCAAATTCCATCTCTGCCGCCCTTGGAAGGGCGATAGCCGACAGAAACACTCCCGGAAAAGAAAAGTGCAAGACGGTAGCCTTAATCGGAGATGCGTCTATCAGTGGAGGATTGGCTTTTGAAGGGCTCAACAACGTAGCTAACAATCCTAACAACCTTCTCATTATCCTTAACGACAATGAGATGAGCATAGATGCAAATGTAGGAGGACTGCACTCCTATCTTTCTGAACTTTCCACTTCTGCAGGCTACAACAAATGGCGCTCAAAACTTTATAATGCTTTTCGAAGGAAAGGTGTAGTGACGGAAGCCGGGAAAGGACGTATCCAACGCTTTGCTAACTCAGTCAAAAGTCTTGTCAGTGGAAAGCAAAATATTTTCGAGGGTCTCAACATAAGATATTTTGGTCCGTTTGATGGTCATGACGTGATAAAGATCGTCAAGATCCTCAATGACATCAAGGATATGGAGACTCCCCGCCTACTTCATCTGCATACTGTGAAAGGGAAAGGATATAAGCCTGCAGAAGAAAATCCGGCAAAGTGGCATGCCCCCGGTATGTTCGATCCGGAAACCGGAGAGAAAATTTGCAGTGTTAATAAAGATGCCCCTCTCACTTGGCAGGAAGTATTCGGTAGGACTTTAGTTGAACTTGCCAAGCAAGATGATAGGGTCATGGGGGTCACTGCAGCCATGCCAAGTGGCACCTCAATTTCACGAATGCTTGAAGTATTCCCGGAAAGGACATTTGATGTCGGCATATCCGAAGGACATGCTGTGACTTTCTCAGCAGGTCTTGCTACAGGTGGGAAACGACCGTTCACCGCAATTTACTCCACATTCCTCCAGAGAGCCTACGACAATATCGTCAATGATGTATGCATTCAGGGACTCCCTGTCACTTTTTGTATCGACAGAGCAGGAATCGTAGGTGAAGATGGTGTCACTCATCATGGGCTTCTCGATATTGCATATCTTAGATGCATACCCAATATGAAGATTGCTGCTCCGGCAGATGAAGATACTCTCCGCAATCTTATGTTTACCTCCCTTCATTCAGAAGGACCAATGGCAATTCGATACCCGCGTGGCAAAGCTACGAAAAAAGATTGGCACACCGAAATGAAAGTAATCGAAATCGGGAAAGGGCGCACCATATCAGAAAGCGGGGAGTCAGACATAGCTATCCTGACAATAGGCCCGCTACTTCATGAAGCCAAGAATGCAGTGTCTTCTTTGAAGGGAAAAGGGATTAACGCTGATCTTTATGATATGATATGGGTCAAACCTCTCGACACAGATTTGCTAAAACATATTTTGGCCACTCACAAGACGATCATCACGGTTGAGGATGGTGTCAAGAATGGTGGATTCGGAACTGCGGTAACAGAGTTTACTCGCGATAATCATTATGATGTCAATATCATTACGCTTGGTGCTCCCGATTCATGGGTATTTCATGGCTCTGTGGCTGAATTGCGTCATGATTGTGGCTACGACAGCGCCGGCATAGAAAGTGCAGTGTTGTCTATCATAGAACAATTATCCTAATCTTTCTACAAAGATGAAAATCATCATAGCAGGTGCAGGAGAGGTGGGGACTCACCTCGCCAAGATGCTCAGCAATGAGAATCAGGATATCATTCTCATTGACAGCGACCAGCAAAAACTTGATTCTCTCGATTCTCATTATAATCTAATGACACTATGCGGATCCACATCCTCTTTCTCCACAATGCGACAAGCTGGCATCCAGAATGCGGATTTATACATAGCGGTCACTCCTTTTGAGACAAGAAACATAACATCTTGCTCTATTGCAAAGAAACTTGGAGTAAGAAAGACTGTAGCAAGAATTGACAACTACGAGTTTTTGAAAAAGGAAAACAAGTTGATTCTTAAGGAACTCGGCATTGATACGCTAATCTATCCCGAATATCTTGCCGCCCAAGCAATCGATCTATCACTCTCCCACAATTGGGCTCGCTATTGGGGAGAAATGGGCAATGGACAGCTTCTGATGATAGGAGTAAAGATACGAGAAAACTCTCAGCTTTGTGGACTCAAACTTAGAGAGCTCCCGGTCTCGGCCCATCACTTCCATGTGGCTGCCATCAAGAGGAATGCAGAGACCGTCATTCCCGGTGGTAACGACTCAATAGAAAAAGATGATATTGTATATTTCATCACTACCCCGGAATATGTGGAAGAGGTGCGCGATCTATGTGGCAAGAAGAAACGTGTCATAAAGAAAGTGATGATAATGGGAGGAAGCCAGATAGCAATGCGCTTTTGTTATGAGTTTCATGACCGCTATCAAATTCGGCTTATCGATATAGATCGCGAACGATGCGAATATCTCGCTACAGAAATACCCGGGATTGAAGTCATCAATGGTGATGGGCGTGATGTGGAGGTGCTTCGAGAAAACAATGTCTACCAATATGATGCATTTATGGCTTTGACATCAAAGTCTGAGACAAATATTCTTACATGCCTTACTGCAAAGGATTTTGGAGTGCCAAAGACCATAGCTGATGTGGAAAACCTTCAGTTCTATAGTGTGGCTGAAAATCTTAATATCGGCACATCTATAAATAAGAAACTTATGGCTTCATCGAGTATTTTCCAGATACTCCTTGATTCCGACGAGTCTAATTCAAAGTTTCTTGCACTTGCTGATGCAGAGGTGTGTGAACTTGAAGTCAAAGAGAATGCAAAAATCACCAAAGCTCCGGTAAAGGATCTGAAACTCCCTTGGGGAATGACCTTGGCTGCCTTGATCCGAAATGATGGTAAGGCTGAACTTATCGGAGGTATGACTCATATTCACGCTGGAAATAAGGTGGTGATTTTCTGTCTTACAGGTACTATCTCAAAAATAGAAAAGTGGTTCAATTAAAGTTTAAACACAACGCTTATATCAATCTGCGCATGCTGTTGCGTACAATTGGCTGGCTGCTCATGGTGCTTTCAGGCTTCATGACATTCCCTCTTGTGACTGCTTTTATCTATGGAGATTCAGAAATTAAACCGATTCTTCTCTCGATAGCCATTACACTTCTCTCAGCGGTTGCACTGATGAGTCTGAAGCCTAAGAGTAAAGAGATGGGAAAAAGAGAGGCTATTCTTCTCACTTCCCTCATTTGGGTGATTTTGTCTCTTTTTGGAATGATCCCTTTCCTTCTGTGTGGAACCCACCAAAATGTGACGGATGCATTTTTCGATACCATGAGCGGTTTCACCACAACAGGAGCGTCGGTCTTAGGCTCACTTGAGAATGTGCCACATTCATTATTATTATGGCGCTGTATGTTGCAATGGATAGGAGGACTCGGAATTATCATTTTTACGCTCGCAGTAGTGCCTATGCTCAATAATAAAGGTGGAATGCTAATGTTCAACGAGGAGGTAACGGGTATAACCCACGACAAGATTCGTCCCCGAGTGAGCAATACAGCAAAGACTCTTTGGGGCATCTACATCTGCCTGACAATAGCATGTATACTACTACTCTGGTTCTCGAGGATGAATCTATTTGAAGCTATATGTCATGGACTTTCTACCTTGTCGACCGGAGGATTCTCTACCAACGATATGAGCGTTCGCGACTGGAACAGCCCTTACATAATCATCATTCTCACCGTGTTCATGTTTATAGGAGGAGTGAATTTCAACCTAATTTTTGCTACCGTCCATGGCGATTGGAAGAGATTGGTTAAAAATGATGCATTCAGGTGGTTCTGCTATGTTCTGCTATTCGGATATGTGGTGTTTACCATATCAATAATAGGGAAAAGTCATGTTCATAGCTGGCAGGAAGTGACTATCGTCCCGCTTTTTCAAAGCGTATCGATACTTACATCAACCGGTCTTGTGGTGCCACACTTTCAGCATTGGGGCGCGGTGCCTTATATCGTCATGCTCATTTTCATGGTAATTGGAGGATGTGCCGGAAGCACTTCTGGTGGTGCTAAGATCGACAGATTTCTTATCTTCTTCAAGTTTTTGAACAATGAGATGTACCGTACGATGTATCCTTCGACTGTACGAACAGTTACTGTAAACGGGAAGGGGACATCTTACGTAATCGTGATGAAAGTTCTGGCTTTCATTGCACTATATTTCCTCGTGATTTTCATCGGAGGCTTCCTCCTGACAGTGCTGGGAGTGCCATTTCAGGAAAGTTTCTTCTATTCCCTCTCTGCTATCTCTAATGCAGGAATTGGCACCGAGGTGCAAGAAGGGGTATCCTGCTTCGCGCAGATTCCTGACGCTGCAAAATGGATACTGAGTTTCGTCATGCTGACCGGACGCCTCGAGCTCTACACGATCCTTCTCCTCTTCTCCCCTGCTTTCTGGAAGAAATAAATTAAGTTCGATTCAAAGACTTCATTTTACTATGCAAAAGCCCCGGACTTCACAATCCGGGGCTACTTATACATAGCCTCATAGAGGCTCATAGTGAAATATCAGCTTAGTGCGGCAATACTATATATCTTCAGGGCAACGTCTTTATCAATCTTGATATAATTGCCGAAAACATCGCCTTTGTTTTCAGTCACTTTCTTTGCCAGGAGCTTCACATCTGGATTTTCAATCCCGAGTTCCTTCATAGTGACCGGCATACCAATAGATGTCAAGAATTTCTTTAATGCCTCGATCCCAAGTAAAGCAGCCTTCTTATCATCAGACTCGTCAATATCAAACACACGTCGCGCAAATTGAGCTATCTTTCCAGGATTCTCCTCCATAGCATGAGTCATCCAAGCCGGGAACATCACCGCAAGCCCAGCTCCGTGGGTCACATCGTAAACTGCACTTAGCTCATGCTCCAATCCGTGAGTTGCCCAATCTTCCTCTCGGCCGCCACTGCAGACTCCGTTATGAGCCAATGTGCCACTCCACATAATATTGGCACGAGCGTCATAATCTTCCGGATTTGCGATAACTTTTGGTGCTTCTGTGATGATAGACTTAAGAACCCCTTCCGCTACCCTGTCGGTTATTTCTACATTCGGTGTATTGGAGAAATACCGCTCCATTATATGAGCCATCATATCAGTGATTCCGGCTGCTGTCTGATATGGAGGGAGAGTGAAAGTGAGCTCCGGATTCATCAAAGCAAATTTCGGACGAAGCACGTCACTGCCCATTCCAAGTTTATGAAGTCCATCCAGTTTAGTAATTACGGTATTGCCTGAGCCTTCACTCCCGGCAGCCGGAATCGTCAACACAACTCCTACAGGAAGAGCTTTTGTAACCTTAGCTTTTCCACAATAAAAGTCCCAGAAATCACCTTCGTATGGCAAAGCTGCAGCAATTGCTTTTGCAGTGTCGATCGAACTTCCTCCTCCTACAGCAAGCACTGAATCTACACCTTCTTTCCTTGCCAATTCAATACCTTCATAAACTTTTGAATCTACCGGATTTGGTTGAACACCACCTAATTCCACATATTGAATGCCTGCCTCATCAAGACTTTTCTTGACACGATCAAGCAGTCCGGATTTAATGACAGATCCTTTGCCATACACAATGAGTGGCTTCTTCATTCCAAAAGCTTCCAGCTCTTTTGCCACTTTATTCTCAACTCCCTTTCCGAAGACATACTTGGTAGCAGGGAAAAATACAAAATTATTCATATTTTAAAAATTTGTCGTAAATGAGCATCAACAAGACTGTGCAAATTTAATCAATAATCGCGAATAATCAAAAATATTAATCTCATTTCATGAAAAATAGACTTCAAGAAAATTCATTTTTTTCAATATAATTATTGAAATATCATGAATTTTAATTAAATTTGCACTCTAAACTATAATCATAAATAATTAACAACCTACATGAAACAAACAATCCTAACACTACTGGCTTCATTAGCCACAGTCGGGGCTTCCGCTCAGTCGCTGACTGCCACTTGGCAACTTAGCGATCCGGAAAAACTCAAGGAGGTCACTGTCTCGGGAGATGCCGAAGCAGCATCTTTACTCAGTTTCACTCAAGAGACTGGCTCCAAGATAGCAAAAACACGAGCTATCCAAAAATCCGGAGCTGAATCAGGGTTTGATGCAGTTGACTACATCCCTGCTTTCACAGCTTTTACTCCAACTACAAAAGTGACATCTAAAACAGACGGTCACTGTATCAGCGTTTCAGTAACTCCCAAAACCGGTCACAAATTCAAACCGACAATGATATCGTTCGATTGTATGAAAGTCGGCACTGATGGTGGAGCGGTTGATGTCTACTACTCTACAGGACGAGGAACTGAAAAAAGTATCGCTACCGGTCTTCAACCTCTCCGCAACAAAATCTCAGCTGCCAATACTACCGGCTATAGTCATTTTGAATATTCATTGGGAGACGTTATAACAAACGGCCAACCATTCAAAATGACAATTTTTATAATGAATATCAATGGTGCGGATACGGATTCACCAAAAGAAATCGCATTGCGCAACGTCACTATTTCTGGAGCTGTCGATGAAGAAGTCAAGACGGTCAGCGATTATGTCAAGTCATTTACTTGCAATGCCGTAAAAGGATTAGGAGAAAATCCGTCGGTTTTAGATCTTACTCAATTAGTCGCAAATCTCAAGAATGGAGAGACAACTGCTTATAATAACACTCTCTTCGAGGTTCCTGACGGGTTCTCTTTTATTCTGGAAGAAGGCTGCCAAGCTGAAACATCATACGAGAATAATACCGTCAAGGTGAATATTCTTAAAGATGATGCAGTTGTAATGAACTTCGGAGTTCGTTTCAAAGTCACTAATCGAGGAAATCGTCCTGCAGCAAAACCACTTGGCAGAGGACTAATGGCTGTGAGCCTGACAGGAGCCGGTATGGGCTCAGGCAATCTTGTGTCTTGGCGTCATCGTGTATCTGATGGATATGGTGTGAAATACAAACTGTATCGTGGAGATGCATCTGCGCAGAACACAGTTCTCAATAGAGGTCTGTATATAATAGATCGCACTAATATTTTAGATAGCGGAGGCAACAAAGACACCTATTATCGTCTTGAAGTATATGACCAGTTTGGCAATCTATTAGAAACGGAAGTAAGCGGAAAGACTTGGGACAACCAAAATTTCTTCATCCCGACAGAAACCCCAATTGACACTAAAAATGGCGCTACTTACACTCCAAATGATGCTTCATATTGCGACATGGATGGTGACGGAGAGTATGAGATAATTCTTAAGTGGTCTCCTTCAAATGAAAAAGACGCTGCAAGCAGCGGCACTACGTCTCCTGCTATCTTTGACTGTATCAAACTTGACGGTACTCGTCTTTGGCGTATAAATGCCGGTCATAACTTCTTCACAAGTGCCCACACCATGCAATTTATTGCTTGGGACTTTGATGGCGATGGATATGGTGAATTTATGATGAAGACCGCTCCCGGCACCATCGACGGTGAAGGCAACTACGTGATACTCGGCAATGACGATCCGGAAGAAAACTTACTCAGCGGACGCGGTAAGCAAGATCATGGTCCTGAATATATCACTGTATTCGATGGTCCAACCGGAGCTGCCCTTGCGACTATCCCTTACCATACTGATTACAAGACCGGACAAAGCTACTGGGGAGATAGCAACCAAAACCGCTCAGAACGATATCTTGCAGCTCTTGCTTATCTTGACGGACCCGACAGCAACCCAAGCCCTATTTTCGCACGTGGATATTACAGCGGAGCATTTGTAGGAGCTTACGATTGGGATGGAACTAATCTCACAGAGCGTTGGGTGAGCCGTAACACCACCAGTGGAAAAGGTCTATGGGGTGAAGGTGCACATTGGATTGCTGTAGGTGATTGCGATGGTGACGGGAAGCAGGAAATCGTCTACGGGTCTGCCGCACTTGATCATGACGGTTCACTTCTCTATCGCACCGGTCTTGGACACGGAGATGCATTACATTTAGGTGATTTCTTACCGGAACGGCCAGGCTTGGAAGTATTTATGGCACACGAACATGCGCCATACGGATGCGACCTGCGTGATGCAGCTACAGGCGAACTTTTGCTTCATCCTACTGCTTCAGGCGACACCGGACGCGGTCTTGCAGCGCATTTTGACTCTGAAAGTCCCCACTCCCAGTTCCTTTACAGCGCATCAAAAGGAGTATTTGACTGTGCTACTGGATCTCAGATCGACGATGACTGGACAATAGGAAGCAGCGGTGCCGGCATCAACAATCGCATATATTGGGATGGCGACCTTTACGATGAATATTTTGACAAGAGCATCATTGCTCATTGGAATCATGCTAATGGTTGGTTTGACCGATACAAAGTGAACAATGGCAATTATGTGATTGGCAAACTCAATAATGGTTCAAAATTTAATCCATGTGTTCTCGGTGACTTGCTTGGCGACTGGCGAGAAGAAATTGTAACTTGGGACGGAAGTAACAATTATCTTATCATCAATGCTACAAGCTATAGATCGGATTATCGAATTCCTCATCTCATGGATGACCTCAACTATCGCGTACAGGTAGTCAATCAGAATTGCTGCTACAATCAGCCTCCTCACCTATCATTTGATCCTTCTGTAGTATATGCAGGAAATCCCAACGTAGCTAAGCAGGAAAATGATCCTTCAGGAATCAACTATATCGAATCAAATGATAACGATGGAGACGCTATTTATACTATTCAGGGCATCCGCATCAAGGAAATTACAATGCCTGGATTCTATATCGTCAACGGTAAGAAGGTTCTTGTGAAATAAATAATCAAGAGGAATGCCGATGATGCCCTCATTGGGATTCCAATAATAATAGAACTTCACAATCCCTGTAGGGACGCACGGCTCGTGCGTCCCTTTTTTACTTTGCATTCTCAAAAAGAAGGTCTTAAATCAAAATTTTTTTACAAATTTAATATTTATCTTAATCCTCAATATAGTGTAAAGTGTTGTATGTTTATATCAATCCACTGTAACACCTTTAATTGAAAGTCTATGAAAAACTCATTACTCCTTTCTCTACTTGCTGCCGGAACATTTATTCCGACAGCCGCTAATACTTTGTCGCCGGAGCAAGCACTCGCTCGATTCAATTCAAATCGCCCACAGCGAATCGCCACCAACGACCTATCAGCGAAGAATCTCAAACTGCACTCTACAATTGACAACCTATATGTCTTTACTTCAGGACATGGTTTTGTAGTGCTTCCAAATGAAGATGCAGCTCCTGTCCTGTTAGGATATTCTGATGATGGGGAATTCAATTTGCAAAGTAATCCTTCTCTTAGAGAATGGTTTGATTTCTACAACCGTCAGCTTACATATCTGAAGAATCATCCTGAAGATACTTCTTTAGCTAAGATCAGCCATAAGAGCAGAACAGAAATATTACCTCTATTGAAGACAGAATGGAATCAGGAATATCCTTATAACTTATTATGTCCGAAGGTAGATGGACATGAGACTGTCACCGGTTGCGTTGCAACTGCCATGGCACAAGTGATGAAATATCATAATTATCCGGCGCATGGTAAGGGTACACACTCATATTTTTGGCGTCCCGGTGAAGAAGAATTGAGTTTTAATTATGATTCTATACCATTTCAATGGGATAGAATGGACAATGTTTACGACAAAGAAAGCTCAAACGAAGCTCGCCATGCAGTAGCTGAACTCATGCTTGGATGTGGGGTGAGCGTAGATATGCATTATGAACCGGGTGGAAGTGGAGCTGCAACTGTGTTGATGGGTGAATCGCTGATAGATATATTCGGTTATTCAAAATCTCTGTGGATGCCCAACCGTGCTTATTATGGATATGAAGAATGGGAAGACATGATATATGCTGATCTTGCAGAAGGTCTTCCGGTGCTATATAGCGGAGCCGGTACTGCCGGAGGCCATCAATTCGTATGTGATGGATACAGTTCTGACGGTTTCTTCCACTTCAACTGGGGTTGGGGAGGCTTGAGCAACGGCTACTTTCTTCTGACAGCCCTAAATCCCGATGATCTTGGAGTTGGTGGTGGCGCCGGAGGATTTAACACCTCACAAATTGCTACTCTTGGAGTCCGCCCGGGAAAAGAAGACGACAAACCAGTCTATATATTTTATAATACGGATAGTTTCTTCTCCAATGTGAAAGAAGTCAAGGAGGGCGACGTCTTCAGATGTGGTGGTCAATACTTCAATTTCAGTCTTGCCACTATGCCGGAAGGAAGCCATCTTGGACTGAAGTTCTTATCTGAATCCACTGACGAAGCTATCTTTGTAGAGGGACCCGGTGTAGAAGGATACCATCCTGACGATGGAAGAAACGACCTGCAGGTAAGATTTCCTTATCTTTCAGATGGACGGTATGAAATCACGCCTGCCCTGAAAGTTGATGGCAAATGGAGTGCAGTCCGCATTCCTGTAGGTCAAGCTCAGATGATAGTGGCCTCAGTCAAAGATGGTGTCGCTACTATCGAAAATCAGAAACCGGCTTCTATATTTGTTACAAATATTGATATGCCTGACAAAATCTATAGGAATCACGAATTCCCTATGACCTTTACAGTAGAAAATATAGGTGATGAGGAATTCTACAGCACCATCACTCCTACCCTCATAGACAGCAATGGAAATGTCGTTTCGAAGTCAACATTCCGACCCGTTGATGTCCTTTTAGGAGAGAAAGAAGAAATCAATGATTATATTGGTAAATTCACAGAGCTAAAGAATCACTCATTTGCTCCGGGTGAGTATACCATGGTCTTCCGTGACGAAGCAGGCAAAAACATCAGTGATCCGAAGATTGTGGATATCCTGGTCAATGATGATAAGACTGAGATTAAAGTGACAGATCTTGAATTAGATGATAAAGATAATATAACTGATCCTTCAAAAATTCACATAAGATTCAAGGTTGATTGTGAATCGGGAGTATATTTTGGATCTCTGCGATTTGACGTTTTCCCCGACGATGGAGGATATGAACTATGCGGTTCCACTTCATCCGACATCTATCTTGGAGCCGGAGAAAGCAAGGAGGTAGATATGTCTGCAGACCTCAGTCATTTGAAAGATGGATGGTATATTGGAGCCATTTATGATGGTGGTACGTCAATGACCGGAGCCATAGGCTTCCATATCAATAGGGAAAACGTAGGAGTTGAAGAATTTGAATCCGAATCACGCAATTCAATAATCTATGATTTGGATGGGCTCCGCCACTCCTCTCCTACCGACCCTGGTATATTAATCATCGAAGGCAAAAAAGTCTTGATCAGAAACTAAGACACTTTTCCAATAGCCTCGTAGGGACGCACAGCTCGTGCGTCCCTTTTATTTGTTTTTACTTGATAATAAATGAATCATATATACAAGATTCTTTTTAAATCAGAATAAAGATGGAGAAGGCTGAGTATTCAACGCATGCATTTATAAAATTTCAAACTCTACGTATACAGTGTCATTGCGACGTGAGTCGCCCACAAAGAACGTCTTCATCATTCTATATGTGCCTTTCTTAAATTTTTCACTATACTGCCTTGTATCATTGATATTCTTGTTTTCGGAATGTGGGGAATATCGATATCCTACCATTGAAAATATTTGTACGCACTCTCCATCCTCATATTTTCTATTGTAAGGCATTGGTTGCCATTTTCCTTCCCGTTTTAATTCCAATTCATAGGCTTCTCCAAACATGACCGTATCGTCTGTATTATTCCTAACGTAAAGCACTATGGAATCTACAGGATGGTTTGTGAATTCCTGTGCGGTAAGATATACTCCAGGATATGAGGAATAGCTACGTTGTAATGCTGGTTCTATGATAGGCCCATATTCCTTCATACAAACCTTCCAATGTACCGAGTCATTACGGTTAGCCACAATAGTCTTAGCAATTAGTCCAACAAAACTGATATTCACAGAATCTCCTTCCTCAACATCCATATAGAATTTTCCATCTTTATCAGATAAAATTATTGTTCCTGTTCTGCTATCTTTGATTAATGCTTGAGAAATTGGCCTACCATTCTCATCACACACAATACCGGTGATCTCAAAATTTTTATCGCGACCACAAGCAGTTATCAGAAAAATAATAGCTAAGAGTAATAAATTCCTTCTCATTCTTTTAATATTAAAAAATCAATATCCCTAATCCTTTCCCAAAATTAGACAAAAGAGTTGGAAATACAAAATTCTAAGCCCTGCAAATTTGCGACTTACAGAGAAAAATTTCAAGTATGGGGCAAAAATATCGTTTTAATGCTATTTTGCCTCGTTTGACTTCTTCTTTCAAAAAAATTTTGTAACTTTGCATATTAAACCTTTTAAACACATAATTATGAATCTACCTTGGTACGCATATCTTCCTATTATTGCAGGCCTGATCGGTGGCTTGATTGGTGGTTACTACCACAAGCAATATCAGAAAAGTCACAATCAAGTTCAGAAAAATAAGAAGGAAGCATAATCTATCACTTTCTTCCCTGACTCTTTGTGCGCTTCACCTCTCCCTGACAGAAACCTCTTTTCTTATATTGTCTAAATTATAATAGTTTAAGAAACTTTTCAAATACCATAAACAACACTTTGATGAAAAAGACTTTTCTTTCTATCATTGCAATGATGCTATCTATCATGGCTCTTGCTCAACCACCGGGATTCCAAATGCCACCGATGCCTCAACCCGATTTTGCCGATATTAACTATGCCGATGACGATCTCGAAGGCCATAAACTTGATATCTACCTTCCTAAAGATGGCAAGGAGAAGCATCCACTCATTGTCGTTATCTACGGAAGCGCATGGTTTAGCAATAATTTCAAGAATGCAGCTTACATGTCGCTCGGCAAACCTCTTACCGATGCGGGCTACGCCGTAGCTACCATCAACCATAGAGGAAGTCCGGAAGCCAAATATCCTGCTCAAATCAACGACGTGAAAGGAGCAATAAGACACCTTCGTGCCAATGCTGACAAGTATGGTCTTGACACTTCTTTTGTGGGTATTACGGGTTTCTCTTCAGGCGGACACCTATCAGCAATGGCAGGAGTCACCAACAATATGAAGACACGCACTTCCGGCGACATAACGATTGATATAGAAGGGAATATAGGAGGGAATCTCGATCAAAGTAGCTCTGTTGATGCTGTCGTAGACTGGTTTGGTCCCGTGGATATGGCAAGAATGGAAAATTGCGAGACGGTAAAGGGTGATGACTCTCCGGAAGCAGTACTCATGGGAGTTGCGCCTGCTGATAGTCCTGATATGGTAGCACTTATAAGCCCAATTACCTATATCTCAGAAAATACGGTCCCTATGCTCGTAATCCATGGCAATTCTGACAGTGTCGTCCCCTTCTGCCAGGGTGAAAATTTCTCAGAAGCTCTCAAGAAAGCAGGGAAACTCGAAAAGTTTATTCCTGTAGATGGAGGCCAACATGGTCCTGTGACCTTTAATGAAGATACCTTTAAAGCTATGGTAGACTTCTTTAACTCCAAAGCAAAACGATAACGCATTAATACACAATATCTATTTGCCGGATGATAAATTATCATCCGGCATAATTTTTATAAACATTTTTAAACACTTATATACTATCAATCGTTATAGTTTCAAACACACTTGATGACTATGAGTCATCACGATTCCATCTTAATTCCACACCTATGAAAACACACATATTGACCCTTTTATGTATCTTCATTGGAACATTTTCAACATTTGCTGAGTCTGAAAAAGACTCAGTAAAGGTTCATTTCCATGTTTCCAAAACCAATATCGACCGCGATTTTTATGGCAATGGGGCTACTCTCGACAGTATATTTTCAAAGCTTATTGCCGACTCAATTTCATCGCCCACTCATAGGCTGATAGGGGTCAAGGTGACTGGAGCTGCTTCCCCGGAAGGATCGGTCGATTTCAACAAATATTTGTCAGAAAAACGTGCAAAAGCCATTTTCAATGAATTTAGATCCCGTGGACTCCTTGAAGACTCACTTGCCGTTTTCACTTATATCGGACGAGATTGGAATGGACTAAAATCTGAAGTTGAAGCTGACGGAAATGTGCCCTACCAAAGAGATGTAGAGCTGCTTCTTGAAAGAATAACAGGACCAAATCCACCTTCCCATCCACTCACGGCACTTAAGGCTCTTCACCACGGCGAGCCCTACAGATACTTACACACATATCTATTTCCGGAACTCCGAGCTTCAAGACTGACAGTGGAATACGAACGACTTTTCCCGGACATCAAAATACCCGATATTCAACTTGACGCTCCTGAAATATCATCCTATATTATTACTGATGACATTCTTCCTCTTCCCTATAATTGTCTTGGTGAAGTCAAAGAATGCAAACCATTTTATATGGGAATAAAGACCAATATGCTTTATGATGCTCTTCTCCTCCCAAATATCGGAGCTGAGTTTTATGTAGGCAAAAACATATCCTTGACAGCCGACTGGATGTATGGATGGTGGGACCGCGACCGTAGTCATTATTATTGGCGGGCCTACGGCGGTAATATTGGTGCTCGCTGGTGGTTTGGAAAGAAAGCTCATGAAAAGCCACTAACCGGGCATCATCTCGGACTCTTTGCAGGCGTAGTGACATACGATTTTGAACTTGGGAAAGGTGGCATCATGGGTGGCATACCAAGAGGTACGCTCTGGGACCGCTGCAACTTCATCTCAGGCATTGAATATGGCTATTCGCTCCCTGTAGCTCGCAGATTGAATATCGATTTTTCTCTTGCTTTTGGCTATATGGCTGGTAAATATCTTAAATATGAACCAAAATATGGTTTTTACATCTGGCAATCCACTCATCATCTGCGTTGGCTCGGACCAACAAAAGCTGAGATTTCACTGGTATGGCTTATTGGATGTGACAACTACAACCGCACGAAAGGAGGTAAGCGATGAAAAATTCAAAACTATTATTAATATTCCTTTCCGCTCTCTCTTTGACGTCTTGCAGACATAAAGATCTATATATGGAAGAGGAAATGACATCAGAATTGCAGGTTGTATTCGATTGGACTAATGCGCCTGAAGCTAATCCTGAGTCTATGGCTCTATATCTTTACGAAGAGCAGGGAAATAACCCAATGCGATTCATTTTCTCTAATAAAACGGGTGGACTGATCAAATCACCTTTCGGTATGCACCATGCCATTTGTCTTAATGCCGACAACACCGATTGGGCAAGAATGCGCTATAATGAAAGTGTAGAGACTCTTGAAATCTTTACTCAAGATGCAGAAGAGATTGGTACAAGAGCCGACAATTCATCCACCATCCCGCGTCCGGAAGGAACCGAAAATGAACGTATAGCTGCAACTCCGGGAATGCTATGGGGCAGCCGAACAAACAATATATCCATAACGCCTCACACAGGAATGCAGACTATAACGATGTATCCACATGAAGCAGTTTGCCACTACATTGTAGACGTGTATGATGTAAAGAATCTTGAAGATGTAGAATCCTCTGCTGTAGATGCTACCCTGTCCGGAATGGCTGAAGGATATTGTCATGGACAGCAATCTTCTACTGATAATACAGTCTCTTTTAAGATCGACCTTAAAGGAAATGCAGCAGAAGGAAACCTTCATGGTGAATTCTTGACATTTGGAGAATGTCCATCAACTGTTGCCAAGCACTACCTTACATTATATATGGTGCTGACCGACGGAAGCAAGTGGTATCACACGTTTGACGTGACAGATCAAGTGACAGAAGCCCCTGATCCAACACATGTACACATAATTGTAAGGGGTATCGATCTCCCTGAACCTCCTAAAGAGGAGAATACGGAACTTAAGACAGATGTCAACGAATGGCAAGCAATAAACATCGGTCTCCAAATGTAACAATTATGTCTTAAAAATTACATAATTTTAACAAACCCTACAGTTATTATATCCGTTTTAACAATGAAAGGCATTAAAAATCAATTATGAAATATAAAAGTATATTCTAATTGAATATTTATAGTAAACTTGAAAAACACACAATATTATGAAAAAGACACCACTATTTTTGATGGCAGTGAGCGCAATCGCTCTTGCATCATGTTCAGAAGACGAACCTGTAAGTGTACGTCAAGCTACTAACGAAGCTATTTCTTTCAGATCAGCCATGGGTACACGAGCTACAGAAACAACAAATGCAAATCTAAGTAAGATCTACGTATCGGCAATATTTGGAGATTCTACCGTAAATAGCTCAACAAAAAAAATGGATGGCTATAAGTATTCCTTATATTTCGATAATGCTGAGTTTGACAAAGGAGCGGATTCATTTTTCACTGCGGCAAACGGAAAGGAATATGCCTGGCTCTCTCCTAAACAGCAGATCAATTTCTTCGCATATTCTCCTTCCCAGGATGAACTTGGCGCAGATATCATCATGAAAGATGACAATAGCGGCATGACTCTTGAGTCTTTCGCAGTGCCTGAAAACATCGCTGATCAAGTAGACTTCATCACTGCAAATGCTTCCGGGACAAGAGATGACAACGAGACAAGCGGAGTTGAACTTACATTCGACCACCGTCTCTCCCAAATTGAGCTCCGTGCAAAGTCAGAAAATGATAATTACACTTATAAAGTCATTGGCGCAAGAATAGGCAGACCTCAATACATGGGAACCTTTGATTTCAACACAAATGAATGGACTCTCGATGACTGGCATGACACTGTCATCTATGATATCGCATGCGACACCACTACTCTATCAGCAACTCCTGTTTCCATTATGGGTGCCAATGGAAATGCGATGTTGATGCCTCAGACACTTACTCCGTGGGATTATAAAAACGACCCCGACAATGTAGCAAGAGAAGCCTATCTGAGTGTTCTCGTCAATATTACAAGAACTGACAATGGAATGCAAATATATCCTTTCCCTATCGAAAGTGAGTTTACGCACAAGCCTGTCAGGGAATATGGTTGGGCATCAATTCCACTCTCAAGCACATGGGAACAAGGTAAGAAATACATCTATACACTTGACTTTACAAATGGCGCAGGCACTACTGACCCGGATGATCCATATCCTGGCACGAAAATAATTGGTGGTCCTATCAAATTTACAGTTCAAGTAAATGACTGGGTTGACGCCAACACTGAAAAAGTATATGATATGAACGGAAAAGAAGTAAAGTAATAAAAATTAAGATTATTAGTAGAGGACGCACGGCTCGTGCGTCCTCTTTTTTGTAAGAACACTCAATCAAATCAGACTATCCGTGTTCTTTTCATCTTGATAACATCATAATGCATGTAAGCATTCTTGCAGGTGCTCCCCCGCTCCTTCTGTGGCTTGCATACATCATACTTCCATCATCCATCTTAGAGCTATAGCTGCAACCGTCGTGAAGCTTGATATTTTCAGGCTTCACACCCCTCCTTAAGAATCGCTCCATATTGACACCTTGAAGGTCGATATGGGGTTTTTCGATTAGTCCATTAGGATATGACACATACGCTTCGAATCCGGCTTCTATGAAGCTCTCTGCAAGCTCCCGACTGACTTCATATACATGCTTACTGATCGACGGACCAAAGGCAACTCTCAGTTGAGCCGGGTCAACATCTTTCTCAACGAGAGTATCCATAACATTGTCTACTATCCCACCGAGTGTGCCCTTCCATCCGGCATGAATAGCTGCTATTCCATGCTTGTCGGGAGCATATACAAGAATAGGCACACAATCGGCTGTCTTGACTCCTATAGGCACATCATTTTCAAATGTAATCAGAGCATCAGTGTCCGGATAATATCTACTGGATCCATCCGTGATAGCAACATTGCATGAATGAGTCTGATCAGGTATCGTTGCCCACCTCTTATAAAGCCACATCAGATCCTTACTCTCATTTTCAGGATCACGCAGATCTGGAAACAAACATAATCCTGATACACCATCGTCCATCAGCAGGAACTCTTCAAGAATTCCGGTGGATCGCATTTTAGAATCCATCGACAACATCCATTTTAAGCTTCATTGCCATGTCTATGGCAATACACAGCATAATATATGGCTGAGAAAGCAAACAAGCACCATGCGACAATCACCCACAAAGGATTGGTCTTCCATATATATTCGCTCACCACCCAAATCACAAACAATATCCAATTGATGATCTCTACTACCGCTCCCGGCTTGCTATGAATAGGGACTACTCTCCGCCCACCCAAATACATGTAGAAAAACCATATTAGCCATGCCAGAATTAATATTCCCGCCATGCCAGTGATAATATATGATCCGGTGGTCCATTCTTGATTATGGACAGCCATAGAGACACTATAAGAAGTAAACAGACATTCAAGCATTCCAAATGCAAACTTGCTTACTACCCCTCCCGAGACATCATTGATATTAAAATCCATAAGTGTAATGTAAAAATGATGGTTATATGTGCAAAGTTAAGACTATTTTCGCAATAAAACAAATTTGGAATAAAAAAAGAGCCGGCATCCAAATGGATGTCGGCTCTTAAGAGTCTTTTTTAATTCAGCAAATGGAGAATTAGATGTAGTTGCTCCAAACGCCAAGTATCTGATGAAGCTGTGGGCTTGCCATTGTGCGGAAGTCGGTAAGCATTGTGTCGCCGGAGATGTTTACGAAACGAAGGATTGCGTCGAATGAAACATCAAGTGTAACAAGCTGAGGATTCTGAGCTATGTTGACTCTCTGAAGCTGGCTGAAGTTGCTGAGAGATACATTTGACAAGTTGTTGTACTGAAGGTCAACAAATGCAAGGTTCTGGCAATTTTCAACTGAGAACTGAGTCAGTGAGTTGTATGGGAGCCAGAGGTCGCTCAGCATAGGACATCCGCTGATGCCGAAGCTTGTCATGTGGTTGTCGCTTGCAAGAAGAGTGAAGAGAGCGGGAAGATTCTGAAGATAGAGCTTAGAGATCTTGTTGTCGCTCACATTGAGGTTCTGGAGTGAAGTCAAACCGGAAAGAGATACCTGCTGAAGCTCATTGTAGCTTGCATAGAGGTGCTTAAGAGCTGTGCAGTTTGTGACTACGAGCTGCTCGAGACGGTTGCTCATTACATTCAGAGTCTCAAGGTTGGCAGACTGTGCTACATCAAGAGATACGAGGAAGTTGCTTGAGATGTTGAAGTTCTTCAACAAAGGCACTCCGCTAAGGTCAATCTCAGAAAGACGGTTGCGATAGAGCTTAAGAGTCTGAAGTTGTGGGCAACCCTTGCAAGAGAACTCCTTAAGCTGGTTGCGACCTGCGTTCACTTCTACAAGTGCAGGGCAGTTGTCGACGATAAGGCTTGTAAGCTGATTGTCTGAAACGTCTACTTTTGTAAGAGCCGGGAAGTTGCTGAGGTCAAGAGTGCCTACGAGTTTCTTTCCCTTGAGGTCGATTTCAGTTACGCTTCCATTCTCAAACTTAACACCAGGCATATTAGCTATGCTTGC
The DNA here is from genome assembly GCA_029060725.1 of Muribaculaceae bacterium. Classification (GTDB taxonomy): domain Bacteria; phylum Bacteroidota; class Bacteroidia; order Bacteroidales; family Muribaculaceae; genus Lepagella. The sequence goes on from JAIDTL010000024.1 coordinate 23,252, forward strand.
GCCATTAAGGCTAAGTTCAGGATTCTGTGCGATGAAAGAAGTGAGAGCCTTCTGTTCTACATTCTTTTTAGCATTCCCCTTGGCGAATGCACTGCCGCTAAGTGTGAGCGCTGCGGCAAGGATCAAAAGAGTTTTTTTCATAACTTTAGGATTTTTTTGTGTTTTTGTTCATTTTTCATTGGTTTTAAAGACCAACCGATATTGGTTGGATCGGAAATCGTTTTGGCTAATGATGATCTCTAAAGCATCGTTCTGCCTCGCGGTTTCATACTTAAAACGATTGGGAAAATGAATGGTTTAATTAAATACAATTTTTTTTTAATTTTTCTAAAAATGAACCCTTGACACTTTATTAATGTTATATGAGTATCAAAGCTCAGCTTGATTCTAAGTCTCTATACTTTAGATACCGAATCGATGCATCTCGGGTTTTAGCAGTTTTGATGGTTTTAGTTTAAGTTTAGTTTTGATTCAAAATTCTTAATTAAATACTTTTGTTACACCTCCTTTATCAGCAATCAAAATGATTACATTTTTAAAAATATTACTCGTCGTTGTTCTTCTTATTGCGATGGTATTGGTTCTCCTGATAATTGGCCACATGTCTCATCCACAGGTATCCTCAACTAAGGAAGATAGAGATCGCCTTCTGCATGATGTCGAGACTCGCGAGAGGGTCATTACTTCCAACAGCATCTTCCATCAATTCTTTGCTCGCCCGGAAAGACGTCATGGAAAATAAAAACCTTGGATTATAAAAAATTTAATCAGAGACTAATTGGGGGTCGTCATTAGTTAACTCATCATTTTCTACTGAAAAAACTATGTTCCCTCCTTTATCTTCATTCATAGATTCTGATAAATTTACATTCAGAATCTTTTTCTTCTTTGGATGAACTTCAATACTACAAGGTATTGTTTTAATAATACCATAACCTTTATCCCAGTTAAACTCAAGATTGAAAGTTTCGCTTTCTGCATTAAAATCATTCATTGAATAGATACATTCCCAAGGATCTTCTTTATTGATATCGTCCTTTGTAAATTCCAGATTCTTTGGAAAAATCAATTTATCTAAGTATAATTGCGGCTTATTTAAATCTATAGAACTATGATTTGATTTGTCTTCCACTGTCAAAGTTCCTCCGGACATACCTGTTATATTAATTTGCAAGCCAAAACATTTATATTCCATATCAAGCTTTACTTTTTCGGAAGATGAAGAAGACAATTCAAATCCAGTCGTTTTACCATAATATCTTTTGACCCTTGGATTTCTATAACAGGATTCATCATTGTCTCCTTGAGGGTCGACCAAAGCAAATCCAGAATGTAACAGACGAAAATAATTTCGATTCTCTTCTCTATTTAATTGCTCGATACTATATTGTTTATATGAGTAAATGAATCTGTTTAAACTGTCAGTTGGATATCCTCCAAAACTACGTACATTAGATTCTTTCTTAGTAGAAATTACAAATGGTTCTCCATAGACAGCATCCGATTGCAATTTATCTAATCCTTCTATAAATACTTTATCTAATCCTTCTATTAAAATAGTAGCTTCAAAATCGTACTTATATCCTGTCAATAAATCAACGCTTATATTTTCAGGAATCTCAGTACTTTTGAAGAGTCCATAAGCATATCTTTCTTGATCAGCATTTGTGACAGTAGTTGGCGTACGAAACACATTTATGGCTATATATGTAAATGAATCATCAGCTCGCATTAAAGGTTCTTCCGACTCTGATATACAATCGCCACCAAACGACAAGCGAATGGTCTTTAGCATCGGTTTTTCTTCCTTTTTTAGAATGCGATGGTTGCCATCTTCTAATGCGTCTAATTCATTCTTGCATGATGACACTCCACAAAGCATCAAGACAAGAAGTAGACTGCTTATTATTTGTTTCATGATATTATAGTTAGTTAAATAATAAATCTCTGATGAGATAATTCATTAAAGAGTCTTCAGACTCTTTATTGCCTCATTCATATCCTCACTACCAAAGACATAACTTCCTGCTACAAGCACATCCGCACCAGCTGCGGCAAGTTCCGCTCCCGTCTTATCATTGACACCCCCATCTACCTCAATCATAGCTTTAGACCCCGTTCTGTCTCGTAGGTCCTTAAGCTTTCTGACTTTTTCAAGCGTATGCTTGATAAAAGGCTGACCACCAAATCCGGGCTCTACCGACATCAACAACACCAAGTCAAGTTCTGATATTATATCCTCAAGAGTAGAAATGGGCGTGGCAGGATTCAATGTCACTCCCGCCTTCATCCCAGCCTGGTGAATATGCTGTACGGTGCTGTAGAGATGAAGACAGGCCTCTTGATGCACATTCATGATCGCTGCGCCCAAATCCTTCACATTGGCAATCCATTTTTCCGGCTCCACTGTCATCATGTGCACATCAAGTGGCTTTCTACAAGCCTTGGCTACACCCTTAAGCACTGGAAAGCCAAATGATATATTAGGCACAAACACGCCATCCATCACGTCAAGATGAAGGAAATCTGCCTCTGAGGCATTGATCTTTTCTATTTCTCTGCTTAGATTTAAGAAATCAGCGGCAAGAAGTGACGGTGCTACTTTCATCTCTTTATCTTATTTCTTTGTGTCGTAGTTTTTCTTTTTGAATGCATTGTAAAGAATATAGAGGATGCATACGGCAAGAAGCCCATATCCGGCGTATGTAAGATAGCTATTATATTCCTCTACTTTCTCAAACAACTGATCCGGTGAGACATGAAGCGACAGCCAATATCCCAGACCTGCAAGTATGGCATTCCATATCAAGGCCCCAAGGAATGTGAAAAGGGAAAAGACCCCTATATTCATCTTCGAAAGCCCAGCAGGAATGGAGATTAGTTGCCTTATAGCAGGAATAAGACGTCCTACAAAGGTCGACACTGCCCCATGCTTGTCAAAATAAGCTTCTGCCTTATCTACTTTTGACCTATCAATGAGACATGCATGCCCGAATTTGCTATCGGCAAATGCATACACTATTGGGCGTCCGACCCACAATGACAGGAAATAATTGATAAATGCTCCACAAAGTGCTCCCAAAGTAGCGACTATCACTACCACAAAAATGTTCATGTCGCCACCTACTCCCGTATTTGTGCATGCCAGGTAAGCTGCAGGGGGCACAACTACTTCACTCGGAAATGGAATGAACGAGCTCTCAATCGTCATGAAAAGAAACACAAACAAGTAGTTTGCATTTTCTACAAACCATTGGAAAAATTGCGATGCGTCAAAAAGACTTGCAAGAATCATGATGTAATCTGTTCTTTATGGTATCTACAAAAAGCAATATTTGCCGGAATGCCGACAAGTCAGATGCAAATTTAGCAATTTTATTCTATTCCCACAATATATAAAACGTTAAAAATTTAATTTTATAGGGATTTATGCTTAATTATTCTCTTTGGCGCCCCCTGGAAACTCCTCTATCCAAGTCTTCACTATATCAATAAACTCATTTTCGGGAATATTATATGGCAACCATCGTATAGGAATCCCCCTCTTTTCCATACCCCTGAACCAAGTCATCTGTCGCTTTGCAAACTGATGGATAGCGATCTCAAGTTGTCTACGCATATCATCGAGACTAAGCTCTCCTATGGCATGAAGCGTGACAAACTTATATTCAAGACCGTAATAAATGAGATCTTCTGCTTTAATCCCGCGAGCCAACAATCCTTTTATCTCATCTATCATTCCTTCTTCTATCCTTGCATCAAGGCGACGGCTGATTTTCTCACGCCGTGCATCACGAGGAATATCTATTCCTATGACAAGGCTATTCAATGGCTTAGCCGTTGACCTGTCAGCAGCGACGGCTTCTTCAGGATGGTCAGTATAATATTGCTGGATCTCTATAGCGCGGAGTGCCCGGTCGCGAGTATCGACATCTGTTGTATTGTGAAGCGACTTATAGGTCTTAAGTATCGCAGTCAGTTCTTCAAGGCTTTTGCCATCAAGAGATGCCCGAAGCTTTTCATTTCTCTCTACCTTGGGCATCACAAGTCCGGATAAAGCAGCCTCCACATACATACCGGTCCCTCCACATAGCACCGGCATCTTTCCTCTTTCCTCTATTTCGATTTTAGAGTCATGGAAATCCGCAAGAAATCTATGTAGATTATATTTTTCCCCCGCTTCAACAATATCAATGAGATGATGTCTTACTCCACCATATTCGCAAAGATCCTTCCCGGTGCCTATATCCATCCCTTTATACACCTGACGGCTGTCTCCACTGATAATCTCTCCCCCTATTGTCTTAGCAATAGACACTGCGCGTCGAGTCTTGCCGCAAGCAGTAGGGCCAACAACAGCAATTATCTCCGGACCGGGATTAATTTTTTCTCCTCTTTTCACTTTAGGCTCCTCTTTATGCATTACTTTTGGTAGGTGCTTTTACTTTTCTTTCCGGAAGCCTCACGTAAAAATTTCTTGAGCTTAAAGAATTTTGTATCGCTGTTGAAATCAGCTATATATAGCCATTTGTCATCTTGCAGGTCAAGTTGGCTCTTTCTGACATCTGCAAGAGTCAATGTCCCCTTATACGACTTTATCTTATTCTTCCTATATCCTTCTTCGTCGTATGTGCGTTCGGTAAGGATAATTGTGGAAAGACGTGATATATCGGAAAGAGCATTAGTCGCTATCTTCATGGGAGCCAAATTGTAAATTCTCTTTACGTCGTCAAAGTGCACCCACTCCCCCTCTTCTTTCAGGTCGGGGTAATCAGATATGTCGCCATCAAGGAAATAGAAATATCTCAACAGCGAATGCTTGTCGACACCTGCAAGATGGCGTCCGAAGAAAAACTTAAGTTCCCCTCCTTTCTTACCGGTCATGCGCTCTATTATGTTCTTGACTTCCGTAGTAGGAATACCATTCACTGTCCTCTTCGTAATGAAAGGGGTGTCAAAAACTCCATCTTTCTGATTTAATCTGTCAAAAGCATTCCTCTTTATATAGACATATTCACCGCATATCACATAAAATCGGAGATATGTATGTGCCGTCACGTCTCGAAGTTCTTCCGGAGTGATTATCTCATTGTGCTCTTCAAAGTCGAGATATAGATTATAATATCTTATAATAAAATATATTTCATCAAGCATCACTGCTATAACCACAATCCACAGAAAGACATACCAGTCTCGAGCATTTTGGTTGATATTGACATATTCATAAAGATAATAATACCATATAATGGCAGAAAGTACGGCAAAAAGACCTACCATGTTTTTCAACTGTATATCGGTCTCTCGATTAGACACCATACCGAAATATCCTCGCTCCCTTATGCCTCCATAAAGAGACTTAAATTGCTTGTAAGCCGGCATTGACTTTTTGAATGCCAATGAATAGAGAGATACCAAAAAGGTAGTAGGCACAAGAATCAATGACGGCAAATAGGGATGATTGAAAAATATAATTTCATTTGGGAAATGATACAGATCAAGAATTTGAATGACTACAAGGATAATACTGATAAACGTGTAGATGAGAATACTATAAAACATGGTTTCAACTACTACCATGCAATTACTATTCTCCGAAACGTTGTTGTTCCAAATCATAGTATACAATACTCCACATAAGAAAAGCGAAAGCACAGGTGCCATATAATAGGGCAACAGGTGCGATCCTCCCATGATGACAGCTACGCATAGCAGCGACACAGCAAGATTTCGCCATAGATAGTAAAGCTGCATACTATTTATTTTCCTGATGTCGTCCATTTTAGTGTCAGTCAGTATTGTATAAAATTTTATTTGAGATTTGTGTCAAGGAAATCCACAACCCTTTTATAGAGCTGGGTTCTGGCATTGCTCACTCTCAGCGAATGATCCATACCGGTGAAAACCATCATGTCAAAAAGGTGTCCTTCGTAGGTGAGTTTAGAGGTGAACTTCAATGTGTTGTAGAAATGTACATTGTCATCGCTCGAACCGCTCATGATGAGAAGGCGACCTTTTAGTTTATGGCTTCTTCCAATTGCTGAAGACTGAGCATACCCATCTTCATTCTGGGCAGGAGTCCGCATAAAGCGTTCGGTATATATGGAATCATACCATCTCCAATCAGTCACAGCTGCCATTGCCACTCCACATTTGAATGGAGTGTTGTCTGAAGTCATCTCCATAAGAGTCATATAGCCTCCGTAGCTCCATCCAAAAAGCGACATTCGAGAGGCATCTACATACGCGAGCTTAGCAATTTCATTGGCACCGGCTATCTGGTCTTCCGTCTCATATTTGCCCAAATGCATGTAGACGCAGTGTTGCCATTCGGTGCTTCTTGCCCCGGTGCCTCTGCCATCTACACATGCCACTATATATCCTGACTGAGCTATATAGTTCAGACCATCAAGATGCCATTTATTGGTGACTTCTTGCGAACCGGGACCATTATACTGATACATCATCAGAGGATATTTCTTAGAAGCATTGAAATCTGCCGGCTTCATTATCATAGCGTCCATATCCTGCCCCACTGCGTTCTTGACCTTAGTAAGCTCAAATTTGGGGGCCTTAGCATATTTAGACGCGTACACTGAATTCATTTCAAGGTCTTTAATTTTCTTTCCGGCAGTACTCCAAAGAGTATACTGAGGAGGAGTGTTCAGATCGCTCCAATTTCTTACATAATAAGAAAAATCACCGCTGAATTTGCAAGATTCCCAACCCGGACCGTCATGCAAAAGCTTCATGACTCCTTTGGCGTCTACAATTGCTACATTGCGATTCACTGCTCCAAGCTTTGTAGTCTGCACAAAGTAGCTGCCTGATGCAGATTTGCCGTAGTATTCAGTGACATTAAACTCGCCATTGGTGATCTGTCGCAGCTGACGGCCATTGTAACTGTATTCGTAAAGATGGGTCCATCCGCTCTTGTCTGAAGCGATCACAAATGAGTCGGCGCCATAGCTTAACATGCCGTAGACATCTCTGTCTATCCATGTCTTGCTTTGCTCTGAATAAACTTGAGTTGCTACCGTAGAGGCAGGATTGACACTAAAAATCCTAAGGTCGTTCTGGTCTCGGTTGAGTTTTACCACCATCAACTTCTCTCCCTTACCATCAAACTGGATATCCGGCACATAGTCATCCTTTCCTAAATTGAGCTGCATCTCTTTGGTCACCCTTGAGTTCAGGTCGTATGCGTGGACCGAAACAACTGAATTAGGATATCCGGGAAGAGGATATTTATATGTGAATGAAGTCGGGTAAGGATCGCCAAGAGGATCTTTCGCATAGTAAGGACGATAATCATCAAAACTATAGGCAGGGACATCAGTCTCGTTCCATTTTATAAAAGCAAGAGTCTGGTCGTCGCCACTCCAACAAAGTGAGCATTGAATTCCAAATTCTTCTTCATACACCCAATCAGGAGCTCCATTGATGATTTTATTCGCTTCCCCGTCTGTAGTGACAGCAATATCTGTCTTATAGTCAAGATTGGAGATGAAGATGTTGTTATCTCTTACGTAGGCAATACGAAGTCCATCGTGCGACATCGTGGCGCCTCTTTGCGCTCCTTTTGTCGACACTTTCTGCATGGTGCCTCTCATTGTATCATAGACATAGTATTCTGCAGTGAAACTATAGCGCCATATTCCTTTGACATCGTTCCAAAGCAGAATTTTCCTGCCATTTTCCGACACTTGATAGCCGTCGAAAGAATCTATTTTTAGTTCTCCCTTGACTGCATCCAGGTCGAAGAGCGTACCGGTCTTTTGTCCGGTGGCATAACTATATATTTCGATCTTTCGGCCGTCTTTGCTTACCATGCTATAGGTCTTGCCATCTGATAGGGGGCGCATTTCCCCTATACCGGCAGGCATATTGACCGTTCTGTCGCAATAATCTTCTGCATTCAGTGGAGCAGCAGACGCAGACGCAGCTGCGATGCTACCCAACATTGCCAACATAAGAGCATTTTTCTTCATTTTCCAACGTTTTAATAAGAACGAGCAAATATCACTCGGCGGGCTGACGGCTTGCCGGTCACCATGCAAACTCCGGGAGTAGTGTCCCCTTCAAATGGTATGCAGCGTATAGTAGCCTTTGTCTCTTCCTTAATCAGCTCTTCTGTCTCCGGAGTTCCATCCCAGTGTGCGAGTATAAAGCCACCTTTCTCAATTTTCTCCTTGAATTCTTCGTAAGTGTCAGCTGTAGTTGTCATCTCCTCGCGATATTTGCGGGCCTTTTCAAGAAGATTCTTTTGAATATCCTCAAGCAGCTTTGCCACTGTGTCTTCGATGCCTTCAAGTGGCAAGGTTTCTTTCTCAAGAGTATCTCGGCGCATCACTTCGACTGTGCCGTTCTCAAGGTCGCGAGCTCCGATTGCAAGGCGAACCGGCACTCCCTTCACTTCATAGTCGGCAAACTTGAAGCCGGGACGCTTATTGTCGGCATCATCATATTTTACACTGATACCTTTTGCTCTAAGGTTCTTGACAATGGAATCAACTTTCTCTGAGATCTTCGCCAATCCTTCTGCATCCTTATAAATAGGCACTATCACTACCTGGATAGGAGCAAGATGGGGAGGCAACACAAGACCGTTGTCGTCCGAATGAGTCATGATCAAAGCTCCCATCAAGCGTGTGGACACACCCCATGAAGTGGCCCATACGTATTCAGGCTTATTCTCCTTATTCATGTATGTCACATCAAATGCCTTGGCAAAATTCTGACCGAGGAAATGGCTGGTGCCCGACTGAAGAGCCTTTCCATCCTGCATCATGGCCTCAATCGTGAATGTATCGACAGCTCCGGCAAATCTTTCATTAGGCGACTTCACACCCTTTATCACAGGGACAGCCATATAGTTTTCTGCAAAGTCTGCATACACTTCAAGCATCTTCCTTGCTTCAGCTTCAGCTTCTTCGCGTGTGGCATGTGCTGTATGACCCTCTTGCCAAAGGAATTCAGCCGTGCGAAGGAACATTCGGGTTCTCATTTCCCATCGCATTACGTTTGCCCACTGATTGATAAGGATGGGAAGATCCCTATACGAATGAATCCAGTTCTTATATGTATTCCAGATAATGGTCTCTGATGTAGGACGTATGATAAGTTCTTCTTCAAGCTTTGCTTCAGGATCCACCACCACCCCATTGCCGTCAGGGTCATTCTTCAGACGATAGTGAGTCACTACAGCACACTCCTTAGCAAAACCTTCTACATGCTCTGCTTCACGGCAAAGAAAAGACTTGGGAATGAGTAGTGGGAAATACGCATTCTGATGCCCCGTAGCCTTAAACATATCATCAAGCGTACGCTGCATCTTCTCCCAGATTGCATAGCCGTATGGTTTGATTACCATGCATCCTCTCACAGCAGATTGCTCAGCTAAGTCAGCTTTTACTACAAGTTCGTTATACCACTGTGAATAATTGTCTGATCTTTTTGTGAAATTCTTTAATTCTTTTGCCATATCAATGCAAATATATTTTTGATCTTTAATCGTTGATCGTTAATAGTTGATCGTTAATCGTTAATCGTTGGTCGTTAATCGTTAATCGTTAATCGTTAATCGTTGATCGTTATTAGTTATCTCAACCGGTCAGCTGCTCTTAGTTTTTTCTGATCTGAGGAGATCAAGCGAAAAGCTAATATGTTGGCAATCAAAGCCACAAGTGGAGCACAGATAAATGTGCTCCAGCCTACGTTTGTCCCGAAATCTGAAGCAAATCCGGAGGCAGCGAAAGCAGCTATCACGCCGGCAGATGCACTGATGAGAGCAGATATCAACGCCACTTTTTTCTGAAGTGGCATATTCTTGAAGCAGAATATGTCGATCAGAGGCATGATGCATCCCAAAAGCGACACTATGAAAAGAATAATAGTGCTCATGCCCGTCACTTCATCGGGAGCTGTAGCAATCCCCTCACGGCAGATGCCGAGAGCCGTCACATTGAATGTATATGCCTCCGCCTGAATCTGTCCCAACGAACAGAATGAAAATATCCCCATCATTACCCCGGCAATTAGCAGCATCACTGACTGCCATCTCTGTATTACCATATCTCTTACTTTGTTATCAGATTTCTATTAGTATTCTGCTAAATGAGCGATTACGTTCAACGCACTACGTTCAACTCATTACGCACAACGCATAACGCATTCGCCCTAACAAAGTGCAAAATTAATAAAAAATACCGACTCAACAACGATTTTTGGCATTTTATTTGTTCTTATTTATAGGGTCGGGTGGATTTTAACAACCCTCAACACAAAATTATTAAGAAAAATGAAAGATAAAAATAAATATTCTCTCCCCGTCCAGACAAAAATGCTGTTGGATGCAGGCAGATATAAGGACTGCTTCACTCTCATTCGTCGTAGGCTGACGGAGGTGCCACTCCCGGGAGCTTTCAATAAGATTTCCCAGTCTGAAAGCACTTATAAGTATATGCTGGATTTCTTTGCCCGTGGTCTTGCCGATCCCGGAAGGAAGGATATGCTTGCAGATATCAGGCACACCCTTATTGGAATTGCTCAGCAAATTGAAAAAGAGGCTTCCTCCACAGATTCTCCCGACATTTACTTTTCTACGCTTAGAATGTGCAGGCTTCGCCCGGCTAAAATCAAAGATTGCATCAAAAAGATCATTGAACTTAAAGCAATGTCCGACTTGTCTCTGACAGCCGGTAGTTACCCCGACAGTTTGATGGTTCAGATTGAAGATGAAGAAGATAAATTGTTTAATATAATCTGGACTTCCGACAATCTGACTAAGGATGATTATGCTGAAATTGAAAAGTCCATTTACAATGAGACTCTACCATTTACGACTTCTGCACTCTGCATAGCAGCCGCTGGTCTTTCCATCATGAGATATTACAATCATGATGCCTTGGTAATGCTCATTTATTTGTCAAAATCTCCTTCCCATCAGATTGCATCAAGGGCCATTGCTTCCCTCATATTAGCTCTTAGCCGATGGCCGGAAGAGATTGCTGACGACCACCGCGTGATTGATGCACTTGCGACTTTGACCGAATTAGATGGCATGCCTGAAAAAATCAGGAAGACGGTAATGACAATTATCCGAACCCGAGACACCGACAGGGTATCAAAGAAGATGCAACGCGAAGTGATTCCCGGTCTTATGCAGTTTGGCCCGGATATTATCCAGCGACTTAAAAAGACTTCAGAGGAAGCTTCTTTTGCTGATCTGGAAGCTAATCCTGAATGGGAAGAACTTCTCAGTAAATCAGGACTTGAAGACAAACTGAGAGAACTCACAGAAATGCAGTCAGAGGGTGCTGACGTAATGATGGTAGCCTTCTCAAATCTTAAAAACTTTCCATTCTTCCGTCGAGTCAGAAACTGGTTTCTTCCCTTCACTGTCCAGCATCCGATGCTTCGTCAGCTGCATTCTACAGATAATGACAGTGTCACTTCTATGCTCGATATGAGTGGCGTGATGTGTGATTCTGACAAGTATTCTTTCGCCTTCTCCATGGCATCCATGCCGGAGGCTCAACGCAAAATGATGCTCTCCCAGATGAGCGCGCATTCGGAGCAAATGAAAGAGCAAATGGACGATCTCAAGCGACTGAAGGGAGACAATGAATTTGAGACCAGCACTATCGGCTATCTTCGAGACATATATAGATTTCATAAGCTTTACCCCAAAAGGGCTGAATTTTTCGACCCATTTGCTTCCGCCCTTGACTTCACATCCATCCCATTTGTATCGGATGTCATGGAATCCGGTGATGAAGTGGCTCCTATAGCTGAATTTTACTTCAAACGCGGATATTATGCAGATGCACTTCCGCTTCTAAACACCGCTGCTCTCACAGGAGGACTGCCTCATGTATGGGAGAAGATCGGATTCTCTTTGGAAAAATCAAAAGAGGCTAATAAAGAAGCCATCGAAGCATACATGAAAGCCCAGCTCTTCAATCCGGAAAGCAAATGGATAGCCAGGCGCCTTGGCATTTGCTATCGTCGGGAGGGTGACTATAGAAATGCTTTGGAATATCTTAACCAAGCTCGGCCCGAAGATGGGGTCTTCGATAGGCATCTTTCTTTGATCATAGCAGACACATACGCAGATGCAGGGAAATGGGAAGATGCGCTTAAAGAACTTTATAGAGTTGACTATGAGACGCCAGACGATCCGGACGTCATTCGTAGAATTGCAAAGTGCAATTTCAGACTTGGAAACCTCGACAAGGCTGATGCCCAACTTAAACAAATTCCCAACATAAGTCTCTCTGAAGAGGATTATCGTCTGATGGGTCACATTGCCTTCTTGAAGAAAGAAATGGCTGAAGCTTCCAGGCTTTACCGACTGACAGTGCGTCCTAACGACGAAAAACGTCTATGGAAATCCCAGATACTCTCAGATCTCGACACTCTCGCTTCTCTTGGGGCATCAAGATTAGACCTTGTTCTTCTCCTTGAATCCCTCGCCTACTCCATTGAAAATTAAGTTTTAAGTCATAAACAATACTCATTGTTCATTACTCATTGTTCATTACTTAAAATAAAAAGGAGGCTTAAAAGCCTCCTTTTTATAATTTTGCCATTCTGTTTATTTCCATCCTTATCGATGTCACAGCTTCCTGAACATCCTTGGCATACTTGATTCGATCTTGTACTGCCGTAATACCATGGAGCACCGTTGCATGTCGCCTGTTGAGCTTACTCCCGATGGCAGAAGACGATAGCCCTGTAAGATCGTGGCTGAGATACATTATCACTTGGCGAGCATCCGCTATGTCTCTCAACCGACTCTTTGAGAATATCACATCCGGGTTGATATTATAATATTCTGCGGTAGCATCGACAATCATATCGAAATTGATCGGTTTAGAAGTTGGAGCCGACTTGATGGTATGCCGCATCACTTCCTTAGTAAGCTCAAGCGTGACAGGACAGTTGAGTGTAATCGATCGTGTGAGAAGCCCCATTACTATTCCTTCAAGCTCTCTTACACTTCCGGTCGCGCCACTCGCGATGCAGTCAATGATATCGTCTGAAAGAGCAAGACCGTTCTTCTGTGCCTTAAACTTTAGGATATTTCTCCTTAGATTATAGTCTGGCTTCGGGAGTTCTTCCGTCACACCCCACTTAAATCGGTCGATAAGCCTATCTTCAAAACCATCAAGCTCCACTGGAGGACGGTCGCAAGTGAAGATAAGTTGCTTGCCGTTCAAATGCATGTGGTTAAAAATCGGGAAGAAAGTCTCTGCTGTCTTTGTCTTGCCTGCTATCTCCTGAAGATCATCAAGAAGCAAAATATCTACTTCCTGCTGAAACCAATTGATGAACACCGGCACTTTCTGATTCATGAAAGCGTTGACATACATATTCTGGAATTGCCTCATTGGCAAGAAAAGTATTCTTGCACGAGGATTCTTCTCTTTTATTCTTATGCCTATAGCTTGAATCAAATGAGTCTTCCCGACTCCTACCGAACCATACAGGAAAAAAGGGTTAAAATCTGATTTATTCGGGTTTTCTGCAATGTAATGAGCTATCGTATATGGAAGCTTGTTGCTGTCGCCGATACAATAATTTTCAAATGTCATCGCAGGATTGAGTTGCGGATCAACTTCTACACTCTTTCCACCCTGCGACTTCATGAAGTCGGACGCCGGACGCTGAATCGACTGCATAAATTTAGTGTCAACAGCATTGCTTCGCATTGGGCTTACATAATTGACAGCCGACTTCTTGTCGCCGCCTATCACTTCTACCTCATAGCCCAACTTCACCATCGGACCAAATTCCCTACGGAGTACACTCGAGATCAAGCCAAGAAACCTATCCTCATATTCTTCCATGAAGAATTTTGAAGGCAAGGCAAGGGTAAGCTTGTTGTCTTCAAATCGAATAGCCTTGGCTGGAGAAAACCAAGTATTGAAATGACTCTCCCCGACATTATCTTTGATAATATCGAGACACTTGTTCCATTTTTCTTTGTAATCTCCGTTCATATATTTCGGTAGTTTCTTTGGCTCCCAACTGAATTTGTCGAAAACGTCTGCAAAGTTAAGATAAATTTTTCAAAAAAACAACACGTATCCTCTCACATTTTCCACTCTTTTTTTATCCCCCCTGATTTTCAATAATGTATTTTCATTATTTAGAATCAGTCTAAATAACTTTATTTTTAAGAAAAAAGAGTCGACTTCTCGACTCTCCTTTATATCTGATGATTATTGATTGCTTATTGCATCTCAATCATTAATGACTCTCTTTCCGCCTACGAATCTGGAAGCATAATACGGCTCAGCACTTTTAGAAACTGTTATTCCCCTAGAAGTTGCAGCATGGATAAATGTAAAGTTTCCTTTTTCATCTGCATCAACTACGATGCCAACATGTCCTACACCACCCTTGAGGCTTCTACCTTTGAAAAACACCAAGTCGCCCTTACGAAGCTCCTTACGCTCTACTTTCTCACCTTGATTATACTGATCGCGAGATGATGGAGAAAGTGAATATCCAAACTGACGGTATACATAGCTCGAGAAGCCGGAGCAGTCGAAAGCATTAGGACCTTTGCTTCCTCTTGAATATCTTTTTCCTATATGGCTTCGTGCCTCTGAAAGAAGATCGTTGAGAAGCATCTCGGCTTCTGCACTCATGGCTTTTGAATTTTCTCGAATAGCGATATCTTCTTCCACCATCCTTGAAATAGTGCTTTTGTCAAGCCCGATGTTCTTGGCTGCCGCAAGTTGCTGGCGATGTGCAGCCGCATGTGCATTGGTGGTTTTTGCATTTGCTATTTGTGATATCCCACACATTAGCATCATCACTATCGCTATATTGAATATTCTCTTCATTTCCGGGTCAGTTTATTTTGATGTTGCAAAAATAATACAAAATTGTGACACTCGCAACCTATTTATGCTATTTTTCAATGATTTAATTCTTATTTAATAAATTTTAACATTTTACACAAATTCTTAAATTTTGAGCATTTTATTATAAATCAATAAATTACATCTATTCAAACCAAA
This sequence comes from Muribaculaceae bacterium, assembly GCA_029060725.1. GTDB lineage: Bacteria > Bacteroidota > Bacteroidia > Bacteroidales > Muribaculaceae > Lepagella. The sequence continues at coordinate 38,284 of JAIDTL010000024.1, forward strand.
ACCCTCTCATTATTAGTTTTTTTATACTTAACTTATAATTTTATGACCTAAAATTTTTCATTCTCATTTCTTATGATTATCTTTGTATTCGTTTATAAAATCTAACCCAAAAGAAATGAAAAGATACATAACACTTGCCGTAGCAGCTTCATTGACAGCCTCAATGTCAGCTGCCCCTCAGAAGAGCTCCACCAAGTATTCTGATGTACATCCTTCGGGATCTGAAACAATCCTGCACGCTTGGAGCTGGAACTTCAAAAATATTGCCGAAAATATGAAGAAGATAGCAGATGCCGGATATTCGATGGTTCAGACTTCTCCCGTTCAGAATTGCTGGAATCCGGAAGGATCTAAAGGGATGCTATTTTCTGAAAATGAAAAAGAAGGCCAATGGTATTTTTACTATCAACCTACTGACTGGAAAATAGGCAACCACATCGTTGGCTCTCGAGAAGATCTTAAGCAAATGATGGACTCGGCTGCAAAATATAACGTACGTGTTATTGTCGACGTGCTTCCCAACCATACTGCTTTCGACGTTGATGCAGTAAGCGAAGACCTGGTCAATGCCGCAGGTGGTCGCAACAAGCTTTATCATTCACAAGGACTCAACCCCGTGCAAGATTACAATGACAGATATCAGTGTACTCTTTGGGGCTCAGGGGCACTCCCCGACGTAAACACCGAAAATAAGGATTTCCAGAAATACTATATGCAATTTGTCAATGATCTCCTCGACCTTGGAGTAAGAGGATTTCGCTACGATACCGCAAAACATATCGGCGTCCATTCCGACCCTGTAGATACAGCGTCTGGCGTGACTGAAAATGATTTCTGGGATGTCGCTACCGGACAAAAGGCTGTAAAAGGAGTAAAACTTAATGTCCCTTACGAAGACCTATTTGTATATGGCGAGGTGCTTCAAGATAAGAATGTGCCGGAAAAGGAATATGAAGAGTATTTCGGACAGACGGCATCAAGCTATGGATGGGTGCTTAGGGAAATGCTTGAAAAAGGTTCTGCTAAAGGAATCGACATCAAAGACTGGCATCATTCAGCCTCCCCGGAGACTTTGACTACTTGGGTGGAGAGCCACGATACATATTGCAATGCACATGAATCAGCACATCTTACCGACGACCAAATCCGTACCGCTTGGGTTTTCCTGACAGCACGCGACAAGGGAACTCCCCTATTCTTCAGCCGTCCTGCCGGTTCGACACGCGACAACTATTGGGGCAACAACCGTCTTGGAGAAGCCGGCAATGATGAATATTTCCATCCGGAGGTAGTAGCCGTCAACCATTTCCGCAAAGAGATGGCTGGCCAACCTGAAGATATACAGACCTGCTCAGATGGAGAGGTACTCGCAGTCAACCGAGGCAAGAAGGGGGCAGCCCTGATCAATCTCAGCGGTCTTTCAAAGCCTATCGATGTAGCGACTTCTCTGCCCGACGGTAAATACCGCGACAAGGTATACAATAAGGAATTCTACGTAAAGAAAGGTCGTCTCACAGGCATCCTTGCTCCAAGAAGGACTTATATATTACAAAAATGATAGAATAACCATCAAAAATAAATGAGTAAGGTGAACCACTTGGTTCACCTTATTGTTTTATTGCAAAAGAACGACCGAAACAGCGGATAAGGCGTTAGCCTGATTCCCATAACTATTAAAATCTTGATTGAAATGGCTAATGAAAAAAGTCTGAAAGGCACACAGACAGAACAATTGATAAGTGCCTCTTATTTAAATGAGACGCAGTCATACGCTCGCTATTTGTATTATTCTCAGATAGCCGATAAAGAGGGTCTTTTCCCGGTTGGCGTTATTTTCCGTGAGTCAGCCGACAACGAGTTGCATCACGCCAAGGTATTCTTGAAGATGCTCCAGAATACTGAAGTTAATGCTACTGTTGCCACTGAAGCTGGATTCCTCGGCAAGACTGTCGATAATATCCAGACTGCAATGAAGGAAGAGATGGAAGGCGGTTATGAATATTATATGGCTGCTGCAAAGACTGCTAAAGAGGAAGGCTTCGGCGATATAGCTTCTCACTTCGAGGCTATCGCAAGCGTTGAGAAATTCCACTACGACCGTTTTGCAAAGTTCCTTGACATGATTCAGAAAGGAACTCTTTGGAAACGTGAAAAACCGGTTACATGGCACTGCCTCGTGTGCGGATATGAATACGTTGGCACTGAGCCACCGGTAAAATGCCCGGCTTGCGACCATCCTACAAGCCACTACATTTGCGTGGAAGATGGCTATTGCCCTGCGCCTGCAAGCTAATTATCAAAACACTAATAAAAAAGGCTGCTTCTTCAGATAAGCAGCCTTTCTTTTTTATATTTATCTATCCCACAATAAATTTTGACTTGCTTTTGATTGGGCGTAAGTCAATTATGCATTGTGAATTAAGCATTAGCTATAAAATTTGCGGAAAACGGTGATGATATCCAAATGATCCTGCACTCCGGCAGTTTCCGCTACCGAATGCATGGCCCAGATGGCAGCTCCCATGTCGACGCCTCGAAGATCCAGCTGTCCGGTCAGGATATTACCTAAAGTGGATCCTCCAGCCACATCTGAATGATTGACGAAATACTGACATTTTACTCCTGCTTCCTCGCATAGAGCATGGAAAACAGCCGCGCCATCCGCATCTGTCATATATTTGCAGTTGGCATTTATCTTCACCACCGGTCCTCCACCTATCACAGGATGATTAGTTGGGTCATACTTGTCATTATAATTGGGATGCCATGCATGAGCATCATCTGCTGAAATCATAAATGAATTGGCTATAGTGCGATAGAAAGCTTGCGGTCCGAATCCAACACACAAGCATATTCGCTCTAAAATCTCACGAAGCACCGGGGAATGAGCACCTTGCTTAGTCCCTGAACCGGTCTCTTCATTATCAAATACAGCCATCACTCGTGTTGCGCCGCATGGAGATTCAGATTCCTGAAGAAGAGCTTCAAGCGACGCAAAAGCCATACTGAGATCGTCAATCCTGCCGCTTTGGAAATATTCTTGATTTGTTCCAATGAGCTGCGCTTCTTGTGCAGGATAAAGGTTGAGTTCATAGTCTATGATTTCCTCAGGCTGAATACCGAGATGCTCTGCGACCAGGCATTTCACAACTCCTCCTCGCTCTTTATAGTGGTCAATCTGTTCTTTTGTGAAATATCCCACTACTGGCTTCATGTCTTTTTGCACACTCAATTTATTTCCTTCATTCACCTCTCGATTGAAGTGTATGGCAAGGTGTGGTATTGTACATACAGGACGTTTAAGATCCACCAAGGTAGTGACAGGATGAAGAAAATCAGATCCCTGGGTCATGATTCTTCCTGATATGGAAAGAGGACGGTCAAACCAAGTATACATGATACCTCCACCATATTTCTCTATATTAAGGCTCACTACTCCCCCCTCTCCATAGATCTCACAGTTGGGCTTGATCTTGAAGCATGGAGAGTCGCTATGCGAAGAAATTATCCTGAAGCCTGAATATCCGGGAGCATCCACTCCCACTATAAAGGCAAACACTGCAGAATCATTCTTCACTACATAATATTTTCCTCCGCATTCAAGGTCCCATTCATCACGAGGATCAAGCTGAATAAAACCAGCCTTGTCAAGTTCCTTGCAGATGGTAGCCACCGCCAAGAAGTTGCAGGTAGACTCATCCATCCATTTCAATAGTCTATGTATCATTATATCAGTTTTAAGTTATCAGTTTTATTCATGATTTCTCACTATGCATCATGTTTGATCATGATAAATCATGAATCTAATCTTATTGGACATTGCCGGAATTTTAGCTTACAATCATGAATTATGCAAAGCATTCACAGCCCTGAGCACATTGCATAGTGTCTGCGACCAATAATCCTTGAATGCATCTTTGCAAACTCTGAATGCCTCCTCAAGATGATCACCTTCACTCTCCCTTACTTCTGCCACAAAATTATAAAGTGGCTGATAGATGTCGGCAAGATTCTCAGAAATAGTAGTGGCTATGGGAGTATCAGAATATTTCATATCTTTCTCAAAAGTTTCGAGATATGTATCATCTTCTCCAAATACCACAGCAAGCTGCATCCTGACAGTCTCATACTGCATCTCATCAAGATGGTCAGAAAGTCCGAAACCCCACTCTTCGAGTGATGTGCTTTCTCCGGCATCTATATCATGAAATTCAAAATAAATTCTTGGCAGATAGCCCAAAAGGGCATTAATGAAATCCTCCTTCTCAAGTTCGGCGCTATTCTCCAAAGCAGCACAATATTCTGAGCAAAGTGCCACCAAATTTATCAATCGTGTATGTATCGCCTCCATATTTTTTTACTATAAACTATTAATAATTAACCATCAACGATTAAACGATTAAACAAGATAAGGATTAGAATCCCACTCCCGTCCTATCGTTGTAGGATTCCCGTGTCCGGAATAGACCGCGGTCTCTCGAGGGAGTGTAAGCAACTTATTTTTTATGGCATCTACAAGCTGACGGTGGTTGCCACCAGGCAAGTCTGTACGCCCGATGCTCCCTTCAAAAAGGGCATCTCCTACTATCACAAATCCATCTTCCTTATCATATAAGCAGATGCTACCGGGACTATGACCCGGCACATGCAATACTTTTAGTTCCCCTCTTCCTATCTTGACGACATCCCCTTCCTTCAACTTTTGTTCTATTTCAATTGCCACGTATTCCCCAGGTATGCCAAAGCTCATGGCTTGTTGGGCAATGTACTTTCCAAGAGGGGCATCATCTTCATTTGCTTCTACCGGCACTCCATATTTTTCCTTAACCCATAGATCAGATATTGCATGGTCGATATGAAGGTGTGTATTTATAAGGTGTGTCACTTTCAATCCTTCCCTTTCAATAAAATTTTCAAGAGCTTCAAATTCTCTCTTTTGGCTCATGCCGGGATCAATTATTGCAGCCTCTTTCTCTTCGGGATCATATACTATATATGTGTTGATCCCAAACATATAAAATCCAAATTTTGCTATTTTCAACATAGTGATTTGTTTAATCGTTTAATCGTTTAATTGTTTAATCGTTTAGGCTATAGGAGTATAAACTATTTTCTTGGTCTCAAAGAAACCTTCCTTGAAATAGTTTGATATATCAACTACTTCAGAAGAGTTCATACCTCTCAATTCTGCACCCAAATCGCCTCCTTTGAGAGCTATCACTCCATTAGGAAGGGCATTACGCTGTTCGGAAGTTATGTTCTTCTTGCTCAACTTCACCAACTCTGGCTGTGACATCACCGCTCGGCTCACTACAAAATCAAATTTGTCATGGCATTCTCCGCTATCTCCGTGCTGGAAGGAGACATTGGTCAGACCGATTTTTTCCGCTATATCAGCTGCAACTTTCAGTTTCTTGCCGATCCTATCTATAAGATGGAAATGCACTTCCGGAAACAATATAGCCAATGGCAATCCCGGAAGCCCTCCTCCAGTACCAAAATCAAGCACACGAGTGCCGGGAACAAAATTAATGAATTTTGCGATGGCAAGGCTATGGAGAAGATGACTCTCCTCTAAGTTCTCAATATCCTTGCGGCTTATCACGTTGATCTTTTCATTCCATTCCGGATATAGAGACATCATTGCCTCAAACTGTTCCCTCTGCCTATCGGTCAGATTAGGGAAATATTTCTCTATTTTTTCTATCATGATGCAAAAATAACAAAAATTCCGCAATTTATCCCTATTTCCCACATATTATATCAGTCTTTTTTATTAATTTTGCATCATATAATTCTCAATTTACAATTCTAAATTCTCAATTAATTATAGATTTATGCATAAGTTTTTGGTTCGTGCCGCTTCCGGCATCGTATACGCAGCTGTAATAATATTTTGTATTACATACGGAGGATGGGCCCTTTGGGCAATGGCCATAGCCTTCGCAATAATTGGAGTCTGCGAGTTTGATAAAATGGCTATGGGATACTCTCCTAAGACTCTACCTATTTACATAATCGACATTATCGGAGCCCTTTCTCTTATATGCCTGAGCGTTTGTAGCTATTCAATCATATTGTTTCTTGTCGCTCAAATGATTCGTCTGATATTTTATCGTACCATAAAATCTAAGGATCCCAACCAGCGCATATCCTCATCAGACGTGATGCTCTATCTCGGACTTCCAATGTGTCTTATGGTATTCGATCCAATGGTTCGAATTCCTCTTCTCATTTTCGTAATGTTGTGGCTAAATGACTCCGGTGCCTATATCGTTGGTTCCCTTATGGGCAGACATAAGCTATGTCCGTCAATCTCTCCTAACAAGACATGGGAAGGGTTCTTCGGAGGAATCGTCATTACCGTTCTTGGATCATTCATACTCTTTAAATTGTGTCCTTCATTCTTCGGTATGGAACAATATGGTGTGGGAATGTGGATGATACTTGCTGTCTCTACCTGCATATTCGGTACTCTCGGAGATTTGCTTGAGTCTAAGATCAAACGTCTCTATGGTGTCAAGGATTCAGGACATTGGATTCCGGGACATGGAGGTATTCTTGACAGGATTGATTCCTTTCTTATCGCATTCCCAGCCGCATTCATCATCCTTCTCCTCTTAAAATGACTTTCTTGACAATCTTTCATTTAAGAAACCTGCTATTTGTGCGAAAAGTCAGTTAAAGAATCAAAGCCATGAAAAGAATTGCTCTCTCAGTCTTCACTTCATTTCTCCTTTGCACTGCCCCGTCTGCCCAAACTCCTACTCTCACCCATGTATTTGACATAAAAGCCGAAATAAGTGGCGCCATCAATGGCGGACCTTGTCCACATGGAGTACGCATTACAATCCCTATCACAGGTGGAGAAGTCACCGGCAAGGTCAATGGGAAAATAATTCCAGGAGGAGCAGACTATCAGATTCTGAATCCTGACCAACAAAGATCTGAACTACAAGCCATCTACACAATAATGACCAACGACTCTGTAGCTATACATGTATGCAATGAAGGAATCAACAGATTTGCACCTGATGATTCCTACTTCATGACTTCTCCTAAATTTGAATGCGACATCAATTCGCCTTACAACTGGCTCAACAACCGCATCTTCATCTGCCGCCCCGTAGGCTTCGAGCAGAACGCCATTACATTACGAGTTTGGATGGCTGAATAAAGGAATTCGTAAATCTGCCATTATATTGATGCCAGACTTTTCGATGAGAATATCTTTCAGTTCTATCTTCTCAAGGAGAAGTTTCAGTTTCTCTATATTAGCAAGGTTTACTCTAATGCGGTTGCCTTCTTCCTTACTAATACTATCCTTAATATCCGGAATTCGTTTTACCAAATAAGACAATGCCGGAGAAATAATCATCTTGGTCAGTCCTCCATCGTAAGCAACGATAATATTGTCAGGCGTCACCTTCACTATCTTAAGTTTTATTCCAAGACGTATATCCTTTAT
>JAIDTL010000025.1 GCA_029060725.1 Muribaculaceae bacterium
GAAATCGCATACTATGACAGAATCGACGTATTGTCGCCCATTCGATTGACCGGACATGATTCCTTCACAACCCTGCGTTTTCCATATGATACCGATAGGATGGCTTTCAGCTCCTCAGTAAAGGAAATAATTGAGAATGCAGGAAGTCTGACAAGCTTCGGCGAAGAAGAAGGCCTGCAAGAATACGATGTGGTTTTGGTCAGCGCAATACCGGACCTGCCCTTCACATCGATTTCATACACCCAGAAGCACCGGCATGGCAATGATTTCCCACTCATAAACGTAGGCAAGATGGAACCCGACGGTCACATGCCCATAGCCATCTGCGTCAATCACGCCTTCGTCGATGGCCAGCACCTCTCCCACTTCTACAAGCTCGTCCAGCAATACCTCGACTCCAATTTCAATTAATGTTAGCTTTTTCGATTCGCGGAACATCGAGATGGCGTGTCTTGGAGGAGAAGTTAATACCGATCTTGAAGAGACGACGGGAGTCGTTGGCATAATGAAGAGCATATTGCTTCTGTTCAATCTGTGTCATTGCCTGTTCTGCCGAATGGTCAAATTTAAACTCTATAATGTATATGAATTTCGGAGTTTTGACTACAAGATCTATACGGCCATCTGAAGTATGCACTTCTGTTTCAGTTTTAACTCCAATAAGCGTCAACAGGATATAGATTGCATTGTGGAGATTGTTTTCGTCTTCCATCTTCATCTCGTATGGAATACCTGCAAAAAATATATCGATGTTCTTGACAAGTTTTTCCGGCTGTCCGAGAAGAATGCTGTTGACTATGTTTCTCACCACTGTCTCTGAGTCACCTCCACTCCTAACCTTAACATAATATGGCAGAAGTTCTTTGAATAGACTCTCCGAGACCTCCCGATTAGGCACACCAAGCGTGAACAACTGTGTCTCTCTGTCATATTCCTTAATTGTAAGATAGCCCGTCTGAAATAGCATCGCCAACGGAGAGGCATTCTTGAGATCAAAACCATGAAGCGTTGTCTCGTCGCATTGGGTATTGAGCAGACTCTCAATATCCTCGTCAAACCGATACATTGCCTCTGCGATAATAGTCGGTTTGCCTGTTCTTCCCCAGTAATTTGATATTTCTCTTTTGGATAGACAATTTAATACTGACCATGGATTGTAGATGTCGCTACCTTTTTTGGCAAATTTATAGCCGTCATAGTTTCGCTTAAGTTCCAGGCATGCATCTTTGTAAGAAATATCATTCTCTTCAGCGAATTTTTCAATGCCCACTTGGAAATTTTCAATGAGTTCCTTCTCGGTTATCCCACAGATATCTGCGAAATCATTATCGAAGGTTATGTCGTTTAGATTATTGAGGTCAGAGAATACGCTGAGCTTACTAAATCGGCTAACTCCCGTCAGGAATACAAGCCGGATATGCTCTGCTGAACTCTTGAAGTTGGAATAAACAGAGGCAAGTTTGGCACGGTAATGCTCAAAGTTATCATCTACATTGAGATTTCCGACAAGAGGTTTGTCGTATTCATCAACAAGAATTACTACCTGACGTCCGGTCTTTTCATGGGCTGCCCCTATGATATTTTGAAAACGGGTAGATAGAGTTTCGGCTATTTCCTTTATGTCGTATCCCTTCTCCCATTTTTTGAATGTATTGTCAAGCAAAGAATCAAGAAGACCCTGAACCTCATACTTTTCTGTATTCAGGTCAAGTCTGAGCACAGGATATGACTCCCAATTCCAGTCGGTCGAGTCAATATACAGGCCCTTGAAAAGATCTCTCCTCCCTTCAAAGAAATACTGCAAGGAAGACAGGAAAAGACTCTTGCCGAAACGTCGCGGACGAGCAAGGAAATAATATCTATTGGGTGAACTTACAATCTTTTCGATAAATTGAGTCTTGTCAACGTAAAGACTATTATCTTCTCTAAGCGTCTTAAAATCCTGTTGTCCGATAGGATATTTAACCATCTGTGCCATATTTCCTCTTTTTCTTGCAAAGATACGTTTTTTTCTCTATTCTCGCAAATTTTGTGGATTTATTTGTCCGGATGGATTTTTTGTATTAACTTTGCCGACGAATTGGAAGCTCGAGTGCTTTCACTCTTGAAAAAATTATAACCAGGGGTGTCTCTATCCAGACACTGAATAGAGGCTGAGATTATACCCTACGAACTTGAAGCGGATAATACCGACGAAAGGAGATTTTTATGAAATTATTTGTAAACCAGAAGGAATTCCATACGGAATCCGACCATTTGACAGTCTCAGAACTGCTCAACGAGATTCAGTCGCACAAGCCCGGCGTGGCAGTGGCGGTAAACGATAAAGTGGTAAGAAAAGTGAACTGGAACAGTACTCTTCTTGCCGAGGGAGATCAGATTACCGTAATCACTGCAGTCTGCGGCGGCTGATGAAACTCTTAGCAATCACTACTCCAAATTTCTGGCACGGTGAGGCCGATGCCATCTGCCGTCTTTTAGACCGCGGATGGAATCGTGTGCACATACGCAAACCTGAGGCAAGTAAAGAAGAGCTTTCATATCTGATTAAAAGTATTCCACAAAAATATCGCCCATTTATCTCTCTTCACGATCAAATTGATCTTGCTAAATGCTATGGTCTTGGCGGAATACACCTCAACGCAAGGTATCCAAAACCTCCTTCCGGATGGAAGGGACTCGTAAGCCGGAGCTGCCATACAATTGAGGAAATCGAGAGTTTCTCTAATCTCGATTATCTTACTCTAAGCCCTATCTTCGACAGTATCTCGAAACCGGGCTATAAGAGTCAATTCAATTCAAATATATTAAAGAACGCAAACCTAAAAAATGTCTACGCCTTGGGAGGTGTGACCTTTTCACGACTCAACGAACTTGAAGCATATGGCTTCGAGGGAGCCGCAATGCTTTCCGAGGCATGGAAACCAAGAATGAAAACCCTACAATATATAACCCACACAGACAAGGATCTTGAATCCGTATTGCAAGGAGGCTGCCGATGGGTACAGCTCAGGATAAAAGACGCAACAGACAAGCAATTCACAGAGATGGCAGAACGAATACTACCCATTTGCCGGAAATATAAAGCCATTTTTATTCTCGACGACAGAGTACATCTTGTAAATGATCTTGGAGCTGACGGCGTTCACCTTGGGAAAAAGGATATGCCTGTGAAGGAAGCAAGAAATTTGCTTGGCCCGACAAAGATAATCGGCGCTACAGCCAATACCGAAGAAGATCTACATTCAGCATACGAATCAAGAGCCGACTATATTGGTCTCGGTCCGTTTAGATTCACAACGACAAAAAAAGGATTATCCCCTATACTTGGATGTGAAGGATACAGGAGGATAATGGAGTATCGAAAAAGACATGACATCATCATCCCTGTAGTGGCGATTGGAGGAATACGTATGGAAGATCTCAAGGATCTGCATCAGACCGGAGTTGACGGCATCGCTGTGTCAGGTCTCATTCTCAACTCAAATGATAAAGAACA
>JAIDTL010000026.1 GCA_029060725.1 Muribaculaceae bacterium
CTCCATAAAATGTATTGAGTGTAGACAAAAATATCGACACGCATATCGAAATCAGATATGCTTTTACAACTCTGTTGTGCTGAGCAGATATCACAAAATAGAAACAAGTCATCATGGCAGCTATGGTGGAGAGATAATTTGACCATTCAAATATTCCCGGCACATACCTCTCATTTGGGATACTCTCATTGCTATCCGCACAAAAATGATTAAATTCCAAAGATATTTTTTCTGCTATCCATGGACATAGATAGCAAGCTAATCCTACTACTATAAAAAGATAGCTCATATAAAACAAGAATTTCTCAAGTGCGCTTGCAGGGATGAGTCTGTCAACAATTCTGGTATCCCCTCCTTTGGTGAACACTACCGGCGCCCAAATGAACATGAAGAGCAAGATAGTTCTGCATGGGCTATAGATTCCCATGCGTATTGTTTGTGATGGAATCAGAAGGTATACGAGAGCAGTTACCAATGAAAAAAGAAAATAAATTATGGTTTGCTTCTTGATCCACGGAGCATTGTATCGGTACAACTGTGCCACTCTATGCCACGAGAAAGATGAAATATGTGTTGTCATTATTTTTGAAGTTGAGAGATTATACTTTGTGATTTTTCTGAATGTAGAGCCATGTAAAGGGCCTTCCAGTCAACACGTGTTTCTTCATGACCGTCTGAAGGATAAATGTTGAGATATCGACCAGCAATATTTTCTGAATAAAGAGAGTCAGGATCAAGTTGATTTGAATATTCAAAAGCCAATTTTCCTGCCACATCTTCTTCGCTCCCTACGAATAGGAGTTTTGATTGGTGCATAATCATGGCACCGTCAAATAGATTTTCAAGGTCAGAGACTGTATGAGTTGAAACTATGATCGTCTGATTTTCGCATGTATTTATTGCGATTAGTTTACGCAATGTCTCACGCCCTTCTATATCCAATGCATTGGTCGGCTCGTCGAGAAGAAGAACATTCACACCTAAAGCAAGCACGTAGGATAATTGTGCTTTTTTGAGATTGCCAAGAGAATGTGAGTTCATTGGTTCATTTCCTGACTGCCCGAAAGCCTTCAAATTTTCATCAAATTTTTCCTCTGAAAAATTAGGATAGAAACGTGAATGGAGGTTTTTGAATTCTTTGATTGTTTTGCCCGGAAATCTCATATTGTCTTCCAAGAGGAATACGTCGCCCATCTCATAAGGATTGTTTGTCAAAGAAGGATGTGAATCTATTTTGCTGATTCCATACTGTGGATGTGCAAGTCCGGATATGACATGTAGTAGTGTGGTCTTTCCTGCTCCGTTTTCTCCGGCAAGCAGATAAAGTCCTGAGCCAACCTTTGCCGTTATATCAGACAAAGCCGGGCGTTTAGATTTCCTGTAGGTAAATGTGACCTTTTCAAGTTCTATCATAGTCAGATATATTAAGGATAAGAATGTTTCGAAGTGTTGCACCGATGTACAACACCGCAAAGGTAACAATATTTTTTTGATTCTACAAATAATCAGCATTTTTTTATTTATAAAGTAAAAAATCACATCGCGATGTGATTTTTGAAATTTAAATCAGAAGATTTGTCTCAATTTTAGTTAAAATCACAGTACATTGTGATTTTACTTGCTTATGTAAATAATTTTTATTAAATTTGCGGCTAAATCACAATGTAGTGTGATTTCATATTATGAATAAAATAGAATTAGGTGAATTGATAAAGACTCGGCGCAAGTCGTTGAAGATTGACCAGCGGACGCTCGCACTGCTTGCTGGCGTTGGATTGAATACAGTAGTTGCAGTGGAGAGAGGAGAAGGAAATCCTAAAATCTCTACCCTTATCTCTCTTCTTGATACAATTGGGCTCCAGATAAAAATAACATTAAAAGACTGATAGACTTCTATGCGACAATGTAATGTTTTGATAAACAAAAAATATGCCGGTATAATGACCGAAAATGATAATCCTCGTGAATATGTATTCAAGTATGATTCGAATTATCTCCAATATGAAACCGAACCGGTATGCATTGCCATGCCTCTGCGAGCAGAAGAATATAGATCTCCTTTTCTTTTCCCCTACTTTGCAAATCTTTTATCTGAAGGATCAAATAGGGAGTTACAATCAAACTATTTAAATATCGACAAGGAAGATGATTTCGGGATTCTTCTTGAGACAGCTCAACACGATACAGTTGGAGTAGTTACTGTAATGCCCATATAGAACAAAAGTTATGATTAATGTAGACAGATGTCCTTCTCTACTGATAGAAGGTCATACAACATACTCCCCAAAAGCACTTAAGGATCTATTTTACGGAAGAAGTGTAAATCATATCCTTGGTTTTTCATCACCCAACTCGGGAAACTCTACGACATATACTTCCGTCAAAAATGCCGGAAGATTATCGCTTTCAGGTGCACAATCAAAATTCGGATTGATTTTAGATGAAGATAATAATCTTCAATACTCTCCAAAGGATATCCCAAGCACATATATACTGAAACCCAGACCTTTAGGCTATCATTTAATCAACCACGAATATTGCGCGGCTAATGAAAACTTGACTATGCAAATGGCATCACAAGTTTATGGAATTGAAACTGCATATAATGGACTTTGCTTTTATGATGATGGTCAGCCAGCATACTTAACCCGACGTTTCGATATACATGAAAACGGTAAATATGCTCAGGAGGATTTCGCTTCTCTCATGGGCTTCAGTAAGGATAACGGAGGAAGCGATTTCAAATACAATAAAGGAAGTTATGAAGAGTGCGCAGATGTAATACGAAAGAATGTAAAAGCAGCTATGATCGACATCCTGCGCTTCTTCCAAGTCGTTCTTTATAATTTTATCACGCTTAATGATGATGCACATCTAAAGAATTTTTCTCTTATTAAAAGGAATGGGGAGTACAGACTTTCTCCAGCCTACGATCTAATTAACACTTCTCTGCAGATCTACGAGCCCAGACTTTTCGCACTTGAGAAAGGTCTTTTTAAAGAGGGAATGCATCTGTCTGATACGAGACACCTCACTTACAAAGATTTTGCCGAATTAGGTCGACGTATTGGGCTTCCAGAGAAACTATATATGCAAGAGATTCTTAGGTTCTCAACTCCCAATAAGGCGGCCGACCAGATAATCAGCCGCTCTTACCTATCGCCGGAGCTTCAGAAATCCTACATGCAAAGCATGCATTACCGACAATTCATGCTTAGACCGAATTAGATATATTGTTTGAAATATCAATTAGTTAAAAATCAAAGTTTAGATATGATTTAAAGCGTTTTATCGAGGTATTGATGATGAGGGAGTCAGGAAACTCTGTTTCATTCAATAGTGGAGGAAGATATTTATAATTAGCTATATCAAACGATATGTGAGCATCACTACCGAGGATGACTGGCACATCATAACGCTTGCATAGCCTTAGAATCTCTATATTATTTGCCTTTGCTGATAATTTCTTGCGTATCGGCTTCAAGGAACTGTTGTTGATTTCAAGAAGAGTGTGATGTTCTTTGGCAGCCAACACAATCGGCTCAAAATCCAATTCAGCTGTTCCGTCGCCCGGATGGCTGATGATGTTGACAAAAGGATTGCTGATAGCTTTTATCATTCCATGCGTATTCTCCTCGCGAGTACCCCATTTATAACATAGCGAGTGAATACCGGCTATTCTGAGATCAAGCTTTGACATCAATTCATCATCCATATCAAGATTCCCTTCTCCATCAAGAATATTGATCTCTGCGCCCAAAATCAAATTGACTCCATACATTTCGCGTGGTACGATATGAAGATTACGGAAATAGATAGTCTCGCAAGTACCGGGTATACCGGGAGCATGCTCTGTGATACCTAATAGCTTAATTCCTTTTTCCTTTGCCCCCATTGCCATTTCCTGAATGGTACTGAATGCATGGCCACTCGCTATAGTATGTGTATGTACGTCGAGTTCTATGTTTTTGAAATCCATAATGAATTAAGTAGTTCACAAAAATTAAACGACAATGTAATCCAAGCAACCGCAAGGGTCTTGATATGATAACTGCGGCTAATCTTGGCTTTCTTGGTATTGTCGCTCAATCGCTTAGCTCGCTAAGCTCCTTCGCTCCGCAGCCAACCTGACTCAAGATTATCTCGCCTTTATCATATCATTAATTTTTGCGAGCTACTTATCTTTTCAGTGCAAAATTACTAAAAAAACTGATAATACCTCGAAAAACTACACAGGAAAATATTATTCTTTGGAGATAATTTTGGAAGCATAAATTTGCAGAACTCTATGGATCTGCCATCCTACAATAAGAATGATGAGCATGACCACTGTATGCTTATGGATGCTTGAAGCTTATATTTCATAAGGTTGCGAACTGCCACCTAAATGTTATGGGGCAACATATTCATCTGACTATCTTTTTTCAGATTTATATTATTTCAAAACAAGCGCGAGATTATGATCAATTATAGAGCGGATAAAATCAGGAGCTGCGGCATTAACGGCATAAAGCAATTCATCAGAAAAATAGGGCGATATAAGCAGATCTAAAGTTTTCTTATTTGCATCATTTGTATTTTTTTTGTAATTTTGGGAATTGAAAGAGTTGATTAATAAGAAATATGGGATCGCAAATGAAATATCCTATT
>JAIDTL010000027.1 GCA_029060725.1 Muribaculaceae bacterium
TCCTTCTTCATGAAGCGAAATCTGCTCGCAAAGCTGACGAAATCTTAATAAAAAAATAAGTCGAAACAACTTCATTTTTATAATGTATAGATACTATAGGAGTGACAATCAATAAAAAGTTATATAAAATTTGAGTAATAATGAAAAATGCAGCTACCTTCACAGGCAGCTGCATTTTCAATTTTTTCCATAATTCAATTTTAAACTAACCTAACATCATGAAACGATTTTCTTACTTTCTGATATGTAAACAAGGTCGTAGTAGACAAAGTTCATGGTGTTACAATAGTTTAATAAATGTAACAATTATGATTTATTCAATAGCATCTTAAAGATAGCCTATCCGAGACTACAAGAATGATACAAAAATACCCCCGACCTTTGGCCAGGGATATACCTATTATCAGCTCTTGAGGTGAGTAAGGATATTACTTATCTTTTTTAGCTGCAGTTTTTTTTGTAGTCTTCTTTGGAGTAGCTTTCTCTTCAGAAGCTTTATTTTCTACCTTTTCTTTTTTAGCAGCTTTTTTAGCAGGTTTCTTTTCTTTAATCGGCTCTTCCACAACCACTGCAGCAGCTACAGGAGCATAGTTGCTGTCTTCAGCCTCAAGGATATTCTTGCGAAGAGCTTTCGCTTCCTTTTTGAGCTGTTCGATTTCAGAAGATTGGTTGCGTATTGTAAGAAGAAGTGAGTTCAGCTCTTCATTGTCAACATTTTCCGGGAACTGCTCTTCAACTCTTACAAGGAAGTCGGCAAGAACGTTCATATAGTTTGTGAATGCTGAGAATGGGCTGTCATACGGACTGAAAGCAGCATCCGCCTGATTGTTTGTAGCCATATAGAAGAAGTGGTCGCTTCCCTGTAGATATTCCCAATCTTGCTGGATCTTGCGGTCTTCCACCATAGATACGCGTTCTGCAATGCCATAAAGCTTATTGAGGGCTTCACGTTGCAGATCATTACCCTTCCAGGCTGACACATCGATGCGAGTGCCATCTACGTATGAAATAGCGAATGGGATAGTGATGCTATCGACAGCTTTCAACTTGCCTACCACCTCAGATGGCGAAGTGAAACGCACACCTTTCTCTTTGCCGAAGCGGGGGAGTGCCTTCATAAAGTCAAAGATGCCCGAGCTTGCCGGAATGAAACCTCCAAAAGTATCCATGCTGAGGAAGATGTTGACGATCTGCTCATCTTCCGGAAGCTCTGCAATCCAGTTGACATACTTGTCAGCTGTAAGAGGATATTCAGCCCAATCGGTATTGTTGAAGTTGTGGGAAATATCAGCAGCAAGTTTGTCATTAGTGAAAAGCATCTTCAACTTAGGTGCAGTGGCGGAAGAATATACATAATCCGGGCTCTTCCATCCAAGAATGTGTTTAGCACCCGGCACCACTACTGCCTTGAATCCTGTAGACTGGAGGAGAGCAGCAATGTCGTCGTCGAAGATCAGCTCTGTGTTGGCAAACACTTTAGGGGTCTGGCCAAAGAGATTCTTGATAACCCTCTGTTCGATATTGATCTGACGCAAAAACTCATCCGGATCTTCAAGAGATGCTAAGGAATGAGCGAAAGTTCCTCCGAGGAACTCTACGCAACCCTTGTCGGCGAGTTTGCGAAGCATTTCGATTACTTCCGGTTCGGCTTGTTGCAGCTGCTCGATTGCTGTGCCTGAAATGGAAATGGCGCACTTGAAGTCAGATCCATACTCATTAGCCATGTCAAGAAGAGTCTGGCACATCGGAATGTAGCTTCTCTCTGCAAGATTGTTGATGATGTCTTCGTTAGCAAAGTCATCATAATAATAGTGGTCATTGCCTATATCAAAGAAGCGATACCTTTTTAGGCGATATGGCTGGTGTATGTTGAGATAAAAACAAACGTTTTTCATAAATTTTATATATAAAAACTAAAGTAATTAACTATTAATCTATAAACATCAATTTTTGCATTCAAAAATTGAATTAATGATTTCTTGCTGCGATTACATCCTTGTAGATACCGATGACCTTTTGTCCGACTTTCTCCCAAGTGATACCATGGATTTCCTCTATGCCTTTATCGCGCAGTGTATGATACATGGCAGGGTAGTTGAGGATGCTATGGATAGCGTCAGCCATGGCATCAATGTCCCAATAGTCGGTCTTTATCACATTAGTGAGAATTTCTGCACAACCTGACTGTTTGGAAATGATGCTTGGCACTCCCATTTCCATAGCTTCAAGCGGGGATATGCCGAAAGGCTCGGATACGGAAGGCATGATGTAGACGTCTGAGTCGCGTAGCATCTCATACACTTCTTTTCCGCGAAGGAAACCGGTGAAATGGAAGCGATCTGCTATGCCTCGTTTGGCCACGAGTTTGATCATCGCGTCCATCATGTCGCCGCTGCCAGCCATCACGAAGCGTACGTTCTTATCTTTCTGAAGCACCTTTACTGCAGCCTCAACGAAGTATTCCGGACCCTTTTGCATGGTGATACGTCCGAGGAAAGTGACTACCTTTTCTCCTTCTGTGCGACGCTTGATGTCGAGATATTCCTTATCAAGTGGAATTACGGCATTGTGGACAGTAGAAACTTTTGCAGGATTGATGCCATACTTGTCGATGACGGTGCGACGAGTAAGTTCAGATACGCACATGATGTGGTCGGCATTTTCCATACCATCTTTCTCAATGGCAAACACCGTAGGATTTACATTTCCACGAGAACGGTCATAGTCAGTGGCATGCACATGGATGACGAGTGGTTTGCCGGTCACATTTTTAGCGTGAATGCCGGCAGGGTAAGTCAGCCAGTCATGTGCGTGGATGATATCGCATTCTACAGTGCGAGCAATTACACCAGCAACAATGGAATAGTTATTGATTTCTTCAATAAGATTGTCTGGATATCTTCCTGAAAACTCAATACAACCGAGGTCGTTGAGCTTCATATAGTTGAAATCAGCGTAAATATGGTCGCGGAGGTCATAGTAAAGTTGAGGATTCATGACCTTGCCAATTCTGCTTTCCACGTAGTCCCAGCTTACGTCTCTCCAGGCTACAGGAGTGCAGTTCGCCCCGATGATGCGGGCAAACCCTTTTTCCTCGTCGCCCCACGGCTTTGGAATCACGAATGTGATGTCCATATCACCGCAAGCATGCATCCCCTTGGTGAGTCCGTATGATGCTGTGCCAAGACCTCCAAGGATATGTGGAGGGAATTCCCACCCGAACATTAATGCCTTCATATCTTGTTAATTATCGTAGTTCTGTAATTTGTTGAGTTCTTTCACATTCTTGATGGTACGCAAGATTTCGCCTACATTCTTTGCAGTAGACACGGCGCCACGTCCGGCGAATGGGGGATTGCCATCATACATCTCGCTCAGCGAACCAATGCAGTTTTCCGACATGTCGTCTTCATATCCGATGAGTTTACGCTCAATGAATCCGAGGCCGCTCACGCCAAACACCTTAATATATGCGTCGGCATAGAAACCGAACAGCCATGGGCGTACGGGACCCTGATGCACTGCGTATTCTCGCTCGATAGGACCACCTACATAGTTCGGATGATAAGCATAGCTTTTCGGACTCAGCGTGCGAAGTCCCTTCGGAGTAAGAAGTTCTCTGGATGCAAAGTCGAGTATCTTCCTGCGTTGGCGACGGTCAAGTGGCGAGTATTCAAGGCCTATCGCTATAACCATATTGGGGCGCACTTCGACATCAGCGTAAGAACCATTGACATAGTCGTAGAGATATCCGGAGTCGTTGAGGAATGTCTCAACGAAGCTTACCTTAACTTTATCTGCAAGTGCATTTAATTCGTCGACATATTCCTTCATTCCTTCTTCACCTTCATATAGGGAAATAAGGAAACGGAGAGAATTATACCAAAGTGCATTAAACTCAACGATATATCCTGTGCGTGGGATAATGGGGCGACCATTTATTGATGCTGAAAGCCAAGTGACAGGAGTGTCGATGCCATTGCTCGTAAGCAGACCGTTGGAGTTAAGGTGAAGGTTTTTGATTCTTTCGTTGCGGATGTCATCTACAAGTTTCTTCACGGTTTCTCCATATAGGTCTCGGCAGGTGCGGGTGTCGGTATTGCGACGATATTGTTGGATAGCCCAGATAGTCCAAAGTGGAATATCGGGAAGGTCTATTTCATGGATAGTCCGGTCTTTTTCTCCTTTGTCGATGTATTTGTTGAGTGCCTTGAGGAAGGTCTCCATGATCTTGATGTAGTCGTCGCGATGGTCAATGGCGAGCGTACAGCCAGGAAGGGCCATGAGTTCGTCGCGTGCACGTACGTTATACCATGGGAAGCCTGCCATTATATACATGCCACTCTTGTTTTTCAGATAGAATTGCTTGGCGGAGTTTTTCAAGCAATTGTAGAAGCTTGTGCGTGGAGTGCGTGATTTGATCTCGCTCTCATAGAGAGCTTCAAGATTTGCCGGATCGATTTCGGATGTTCCGGCACTGAATATAATGCTTTCTCCTTTCTTGATAGGGAGTTCAAAATAGCCGGGCACCCAAAGATCTTCCTTATACGGAATACCACGGTCACGATCTTTATAGTATTCGATTCCCTTATACCAGTGTCCGTCATTGACCCATTTTACGGGTTTGCTGAATTGCATCACGAGATCGGGATATCCGGAGTATAGGCAGCAAGAGATGCCGTCTTTCACATCCTTGATCTCCTTGTTGATGGCAGTGTTCTCCACCACGAGATCGTTGGCGTTGCGGAAAGCAAGCATCGGCCGGAACTGAAGGGTAGTGTCTGAGTGAGCCTCCTCAAGGGTGTATTTGATCAGGATACGGTTTTCATTGCTGATGAAAGTCTTCTGCTTTTTGAGTATCACGCCACCGACTCGATATGTCATAGTTGGGACAGTCTCGCAGTCGAACATTCTGATATACTTGTGTCCGTTTGGTGAGAACACGTCTGGGCCATACTGATGGAGGCCTAAGTTGAAGGGAGCGCCATGTTGGATCACAGTTTCATCGAGACTTGACAGAAGCACATGAGCTTTGTCGTCCATCTCTGGAATAGGGATCACCAACAGACCATGCTGCTTGCGGGTGTTGCAACCGACGATTGTCGTGCAGTGGTAAGCTCCTGATTTGTTTGTACGGAGCATTTCTTTTGGAAGACTCTGCTCCAGGTTTATCATTAGATTTTTGTCAAATTTCAGGTAACTCATATCTGTAGTTAATCTTTTATTTCATTAGTCGCAAATTTAATTAAAATATGTAGACTGACAAAATATTATTGAAAAAAAATATCCAAAAGTGTTGCATAACATATAAAATTCAATTTGGCATGCAAGATTGAAGGATAAAATGATTATGTAAAAAAGGTTATGTGGTCGGTGGATTGGGATTGTCGATGTCTACGAATATATCGAGGTCTCGGATTAGCATGTTTCCTGCCGCTTCATACATTTTCTCAGAAATAGAATTAAGTTCTGTGAGAGCCTGCTTGTAAGTGGTGTTAAACTCAGGAATGAAGTCTTTCATGCCGGCAGACTCCACTCTTGCCACTACGTCTTTGACCATGATTTTGTCGGTGTCAGTAGTTGGAATAAGCCCCGGGTCATCTTTTCCATCACGGCTTTCAATGATCTGCACCAGTCCTGCTCGCTCAAGTTTGTCGGCAATATTGCTCACCAATCTTATCGGCAGTCCGTAGGTCATTGAGAGTTTATTTCGTGTCGGTGCGGGCATCCCCAAATGGAAACGTCGGTAGATGACTGCTGTCACCACAAGAAGCACCTCCCTGAAGTAGCTTTCTGCCACAGAAGTAAGATTTCCAAAGAAATTGTATGAGAAAACGTTTTGTAGAGAGTAAGTCAACCCGCATCCCGAGAGAAGCAAAAGCCAACTCAATTGAAGCCATATAAGCATCAATGGCAGAAAGGCAAACGAACCATAGATGGCATTATATTTCGACACATATATCTGTCCATTGAGGAATAGCAACTGAAGAACTTCAAATGCTACGGCACAGAAAGCACCTGATATTGCGGCATACTTGAACTCCACTTTTGTGTTTGGTATCAACCAGAAACATAGTGTGAAGGCTCCCCACGTGAGCACTACCGGCAATAGCTCCATCAAAGCATTGATCATTGGGGTCATGAAGGCAAAAGGGATGACTGCTAAAACGGTAGAAGACATAAAAATAGAAATGCCGGAGCTAAGTATCATCAATACCGGAATCAACAAGAAAATTGCTATGTAGTCTTTAATTTTCTGGATTGTGTTCCTTCCTGTCTTTATATCCCAAATATTATTGAAAGCATCTTCAATATTGCTCAAAAGGGATATCAATGTCCAAAGCAAGACTATTAATCCAACTCCTACCAAAATGCCGGATGAAGCTTCTGCGAGGTAGGAATCTACAAATCCGAGTGCTGCTCCCAAGGCTTTACTTTGCGATGGGAAATATGTATAGAGTTCCTTTTCTACTATCTCTTGAAATCCGAATCCCTTGCTGATGGCAAGAAGGAGCGCGAGTGCAGGTACCATTGCGAAAACTGTCTGATATGTAATCGCCATAGATTTAATCTGAAGGTCTCTGTTCAAAAAGGCTTGTACGGTCAGATTAATGGTCTTGATGAGACGCACCTTCATGGTCTTGCGTGGGTCAGACCAAACGCCTGAGACGCAATAATTATACCACTTTTCTGCCTTTTCGATTAGACGATCGATGAAACCTGGCTTTTTTGCCTTCTTATTGTCCGTGATTTCTGACATTTTCTAAATACCCATAACCTTTTAACCCTATTCCCATTGAATCTTGCCTGTCAAACCAGATGAATAAAAAAAGACGGAGCGGACGCTAATCCGCCCCGCTAAAGAATGCAGAAAAGATATAAGCCGGGTTATGTAGGATAAATCCTATAAAAGAAAATTATCCCGTCTGTCATTTATCTTGACCGTCTGTCGCCAGACGGCTCCGATGACGAAGCATCGAGCAGCCTACCCCCCGGCAATGGACGAGCAGCCCTTAGTTGCCGGTGTATTTGGCCTTGCAACCCATAGGATGTGCGGCATGCCATGTCACCATGTCATCCGGTGGGCTCTTACCCCACCTTTTCACCCTTACCTGTCGGTTAGTAGACCTTCAGGCGGTAGTTTTCTGTCACATTTTCCCCGACGTCGCCGCCGGCTTGACGTTGCCAAGTATGGTGCTCTGTGTTGCCCGGACTTTCCTCTTCATGCGCCCGGCATGAAGCGACAGACCTCCTTTCTGCACAAATATTATTACATAGGTGAGAGCAGAATAGTTCGATTGCTCAACTTCCTTTTTTGCTTTTGTCAATATATCGGGCTATCAATGCTACCATTTCTTCCGGTTCGAGCAATGACGCATCGATAGTCAGATGATAATTGTCGGCTGTGCCCCATTTCCGTCCTGTGAAATAGTTGTAATAACCCTCACGATCATTATCTGCTTTCCTGATTTTATTAATGGCATCCTGAATATCAGTAGCTTCGCCTCTGCTGATGAGGTTGCTGGCTCTCCATTCTTTTGGAGCATGAATGAAGACGCTGATAAGCCCGGGGTGGTCGCGCATGATATAGTCGGCAGTGCGCCCTACTATAACGCAGCTTCCTTCGTTGCAAATCTGACGAATCACATTAGTCTGAGCTTCATACAGCGACTCCTTGCTAAGTGGGGATGTGGCATACATATCCATCACACCATATTTGCCAAGCAGCATACTCCTGAAAGGAGAGGGCTTTTTCTCATCTGCACGGTGAAGAATGTCGGGATCATATCCATATTTAGCCGACACCTTATTAATAATCTCCTTGTCGTAGTAGGGAAGACCAAGCGCCTCTGCAAGGGCACGCCCCGTCTTTCTGCCAGTGCCACCATATTGTCTGCCTATTACTATTATTTTATTTTCTGATTTATCCACAGTACTTGGATTTTTAGTGAAAATCTTATAAAAGTAAAACATATTTCAGACGAATTTGGATAGAAAAATAATTTTTTTTGAAGAAAACCCATTTATTTCAGATATTTTGTGTAAATTTGCGCTTTGATATTTCTTTTGTTCGTTGCCGGGTGGCATCGACAGATAGGATTAATCAGAAAAATTATGAGTGAAACATTGAAAAATCTGATCGGGGATAATGATGGGATGGCGACATACGACTATATAGTCAACAATGTAGATACTTGCATTGATGCGATGCCGGAGCTTGTCGAAAATCTTCGTCGAGCAGACATATCAGGGCAATTCCTCGCCTCTACGGCTCGATTCCTTTGCGCTGTAGACCGCGAAAAATTTGCCGGTTGGATCTCACCTTTGGTAGAGGGAGCTATTGAGAAAGACCGCGAACGCCGATACATCGGATCATTGCTTCAGGCAATTTGGGGTGCCGATTATATGGAGAGAGCAGAAGAGCTTAAAGCCTCCGACGACACGTTCAGAAGGGTATACAAACGTATCTATCCCGGAGAAGGACTGTAAATGATTTGCAAATTAATGAAAAGAAAGACAATAATATCCGTAGCCTCAATAGGTGTAGTGGCAATGATAGCGACAGCCGCCTTTGCCACACGCAGCAGCATCACCGGAGGCCAGGAACCACAAACGAAAGAAATGAGCGCAACAGCACTGCAAAGCGAAATACCGGCAGGACCCACCCTTGATGTGGCTACTACTGCCGGGAATATAAAGATTCGTCTCTACGACGATACTCCTCTGCATCGCGACAACTTCCTTAAGCTTGCCAAGGAAGGATATTATGACGGAGTGCTTTTCCATAGAGTGATCAATGATTTTATGGTGCAGACCGGAGATCCTGAGTCAAAAGATGCCCAGCCGGGTGCAATGTTGGGTTCAGGAGGCCCTGGATATACCATTCCTGCCGAAATAGTATATCCGAAGCATTATCACAAATATGGAGCTTTGGCTGCTGCCCGCACTGGCGACGAGATGAACCCGGAAAGAAAGAGTTCGGGCAGCCAGTTCTATATCGTGACCGGTAAGAAGTATCTTCCCCAGCAGTTGTCGAGAATGGAAGAGATGTCTGTCCAGAAGCAGCTCCAATCATATTTCATGGAACTGCAGCGACAAAATATGGACACCATACGTCAGCTTCGCCTTGCAAAAGACTCTGTAGGGCTTGAGAATCTCCGCCAAGAGCTTATCAAACAGACAGAAGCAAATGTGAAGCCGATCACAATGACAGAAGAGCAAGTGCGCGATTACTCCACAATCGGAGGCACTCCTCATCTTGACGGGCAATACACAGTATTCGGCGAAGTGCTCGAAGGAATGGATGTAGTGGAGAAAATCCAGACTGCGGAGACCGACGGACGAGACCGACCTGTAGAAGACATCCGTATCATTTCAATAAAAGTAGAAGAATAAATATCAACATAACCTCATCGTGCCATGACTGACGAAGTAAAGAATGTTTCAGAAGTGGAACTTCCTGAACCCACCACCGGAGTTGAGCCTGCAGGCGTAGAGACTCCTGAATTAGCAGAAGAAGAGCGTTCACCCCGCTTTTCAGAAATGTCAAAGAGTGAACTTATCGAAGCTCTTCGCTCCATTGTAGAAGAAGAAAGAGCTACTGAGCATCATGAAGCTCAGGCTATCAAAGGCGCTTATTTTGCTCTTCGCAACAAAGAAACTATTGCCGAACTCGAGAAGCATATTGCAGAAGGAGGCAAGCCTGAAGAGTTTGTTTCTGTTCCTGATGAAGGAGAAGCTGAAATGCGCGACCTTTTTGCCCGCTTCCGCGACATACGTGCAGCATGGCTCGAAGCAGACCAAAAGGCAAGGGAGGCTAATCTGAAGGAAAAGGAGAGCATCCTCAACGACATTAAGGAGATTGCTGCCGATATCGACAATGTCAACCTTAATTTCCAGAAATTCCAGGAACTGCAGAAACAATTCAAAGAAAAGGCTGATCTTCCCGATACAGCCGTCACCGGACTTTGGAAAGAATTCCAGACTGCCGTAGAACTTTTCTACGACCAGCTCAAGATGAACAAGGAACTTCGCGACCTTGACTTCAAGAAAAATCTCGAGGCTAAGCGCCAGCTCGTAGACCAAGCTAAGGCCCTTGCAGACAATACAGACGTTGTAGACGCCATCAATAAGCTTATGATCCTTCATAATGAATGGCGTGAGACCGGACCTGTAGCTAAAGAATATCGCGAGCCCCTTTGGGAGGAATTCAGAGAGGCTTCATCCGTAGTCAGAAAGCGTCATCAAGAATATTTTGAAAGCAGAAAGGCTAATGAAGCCGCTAATGAAGAAGCTAAGCTGAAACTCTGCGAAGAAGTAGAGAATATTATGGTGGCACTTCCTGAATCTTTCAATGCTTGGGACGAAGCTACTAAGAAGGTGATCGACCTGCAAGCTCGTTGGAAAGAGACCGGTTTTGCATCCAGAAAGAATAATGCAGCACTCTACAACAGATTCCGCAACGCATGCGATATCTTCTTCAAGGCTAAGGCTGATTTCTTCCATAAGATTAAGGATGAATACAACGAAAACCTTCAGAAGAAGACTGAACTCTGTGAGAAAGCAGAGGCTCTTCTATCTCAAGAAAAGATTTCTGTAGCTGTGGCTGAAGTGCAGAAGCTTCGCGACGAGTGGAAAAAGATCGGAAGCGCCGGAAGAAAACATTCTGATGAAATTTGGAATCGGTTTACTGCTGCTTGCAATGCTGTCTTCGATCGCCGTAAGGCTGAGAATGGCGACCGCAAGAAAGAAGAAAATGCTAATCTTGAGGCTAAACGCGAAGTGATAGCACAACTCAAGGAGCTTGACATCGAGATGGATCGCCGTCAGCTCCTTCCGCTCGTGCGTGAGCTTCAGGAGAAGTGGAATGCCATAGGTCATGTCCCATTCAAGATCAAAGACCAGTTGCGTGCCGAATATCGTGAGATCTGCGACAAGATATATAATTCACTTGATTCCCGCGAGAGTCGCAACAATATGCGTCGCTTTGAGCAGAAGATCGACGACATTAAGGATGACTCTGCAAAGGTGAAGCGTGAGAAAGATTATCTCATGCGTCAGCTTGAGGCTAAGCGCAACGACCTTAAGACCTATCATAACAATATGGGATTCTTCAATATCAAGTCGAGCGCAGGAAACTCTATGCTGAAGGATCTTGAAAGGAAGATCAAGCAGATTGAGCAGGATATCGAGCAAATACAGCAGAAAATTGACATGCTTTCTTGATCACAGACGGAGGCATATCGTTAAAAACAATTTAAGATTAGAATTTTTTTTTAACGTTTGTTAATCCAAATACTGTTTTGTTTGTTGGTATAGTATACAGACACTATTAGCTATATACTATATTATGAAAAACAAAACCTTAGTCATATTGGCGACCTTGTTGGCAACTGCAACGATGCAGGCAGCCGACAAGGTCGGTCTCGTTTTGAGCGGAGGCGGTGCCAAGGGTGTCGCCCATGTCGGAGTTATCAAGGCATTGGAAGATAATGATATCCCAATTGATTATGTCGCAGGCACATCGATGGGTTCCATCGTAGGATCGCTATATAGCTGCGGTTGGACTCCGGATTCGATGCTCAGTATGATGACGTCGAAAGATTTCTTGGATTGGAGCAGCGGTACGATCAATAAGAAGAATATATCATTTGTCAGCACCCCGGATCCTACTCCTGAATGGGGTAAAATAAGTTTTGGTGGCGACAATGTCAACATCGCTTCTCAAGTGCTTCCTAAGAGTCTGATAGATCCTACTCCAATGAACATTGAGTTTTTGAAACTCTTCACTCCTTATACAAAGGCTTGTGGAGGAGATTTCGATAATCTTTTCGTGCCTTTCCGCTGCGTCTTTTCTGATGTTTATAAGAAGCATAAGGTGGTTTGCCGAAAGGGATCTCTCGGAGAGTCCGTGAGAGGTTCGATGTCATTCCCTCTTGTATATCGTTCGATAATGGTCGACAGTATCCTTGCATTTGATGGCGGAATTTATGATAATTTCCCTGTCGACGTGATGCAAGAAGACTTTCATCCGGATTTTATCATCGGCGTATCTGTTTCGAAGCCGGATGGAAAACCGAATGTCAATAATATGTATTCCGAACTTGAGGACCTTATCATTCAAAACAATGACTATGATCTTGACCCTGCATTAGGTATAAAGATTCAGGTGCCGGTCACTAACTTTGGGGTATTGTCTTTTAATGAGGCTCAGGAAATCTACGATATTGGTTACAAGACGGGATTGCAATGGGTAGATTCAATTAAATCCCGGTTGAAAGCTCGTCGACCACTTGCAGAGGTAAATGCGAGAAGAGCAAAATTTGCCGAGAAAGTTCCGGAAGTCACTTTCAATTCTGTTGCCACCCCCGGACTTTCAGGAAAAGAACGCAACTATCTCGAATCAGTGTTCACAAGTCGGGAGAAGCGTAGCGGTTCAATGACGATGGATGATGTGGAGGAAGCCTATTATAACGTCATTTCTCAGGGAGACGTATCAGAATTATTACCGGAGGCAAATGGTGATGAACTCGTGTTGAAAGCCAATATCAAGCAGCCATGGCGAGCATCGGCAGGAGGTTGGTTGTCTACCGGTGTCGGCAGTTACATCTTCGCCGGGATTGGCTACCACTCGTTGAAGAAAAATTCGATTGATGCCCAGCTATCGTTATGGGGAGGACAATCATATATTGCCGCCCGTCTCAAGGGAAGAATACGATTGAATTCCTACAACCCATCTTATATATCCTTGGAGGGGGTAGCCTCAAAGAAGAAATATTATGATAATCTGCCATTTTTCTTCAGCAGTAATAACATTGAGTCTTTCGTGTCTAATGTCAACTTTGTCAGAGCTGCATACGAAATCGGGCAAGGCAGATCAGCGCTTTTCAAGCTTTCGGCAGCATACGGAGAGCAATATAAAGTGAAGACTGCAAAAGGAATGTTGGAATATGAATATAACACGCTGGGCAACCGGACATTTCCCGAGACTGGAAGAAGGGTGTATGCATCAGTGAGCGGGATGCGGATGGAATCTAAATCTCATTTGGAAAATGCTGCGAATCCAATTACAGAAGAAGTATGGAGAGGAAAGGTAGAAGCGCTGTGGAATAATTACTATTCACTTAGCCAGAACTTTAATTTGGGAGTTCTTGCTCAAGGAGGGGTTTCGATTGGGAAGCGTTTTGCTGATATGAAGACTGATCTGATGACATCTACTTCTTTTGTACCCCTTATGTCGATGGACAACTGCTACACTCCCGAATTGCGAGGCGACGACTATGTGGCAATTGGTGCCATTCCGGTTTGGAAGCTTTTCCAAAGAATTCAATTGCGTGGAGATGCATACGTATATACAAAATTCAGAGAGTCAAATGAGTGGCATACTCCATTCTCAAAGACAGAATTTCTTGGTAGAGTAAGCATCGTAGGCACTTTGCCCTTTGCTTCCATCTCAGTTTTCTCCTCATATACTACTGCACTCAGTGGCTGGAACTTCGGAGTCAGCATTGGCTGGTTTGTTCCGAATCCTAAGCTTTAAAACGCTATAGGAGACCTTTCAATTAGGTAATATAATGATTGAATCGGCAGTAAAGAAAGGATATTCTGGTATTATTACTGCAGTAGCGTACGGTGGATGCCGATTAGAATATTTAGTCACTTCAAGTCTTCTTGGGGCAGATTTTAGATTTGAAAAAATATAATGGCCGTAAACTGACACTTCTCTTGGAGCCTCCCCTTTGGGAGGCTCTTTTAGTGTCACATTAAAATGTCCCGGAGCAAATTGCTCTACTATTTCATGGTCCATACTTGATGTTGGCTTTAGCTTAAGAGTCTTTCCTTTCCTGACATGTTTAAAATCTTTCATCATGGAATGATGGAGATCATTATTAAACTGTCCGAGAATGTCTTCATAATATTTTGCTCTCAAAGGGAAACCAAGTGTCATCACCCTATGTCGGTCGAGGGTGACACTTCCATCAGTTGATTCCTTGTGGAGTCGTATGATCTCTTGATATTGCAATTTTACGTCTTCGATGCCTATTGCCATGAGCCACCAATAACATACGACTATTATGGAGGCAGTGATGTTGAAAATGGCATTGAATCTGTGGTGTGGAAGAATTCTGAGAATAAGTATTACAGCGAAAAGGTTTGCTCCAAAAAGTTGTCGGTTGGAATAAATTCCAATGACGATATTGAAGAGGAGCAATGCAATCATGCCAATCATCAGCACTCCATTGGGTATTTCTGGTCGGATAAACTCGAATGAGAAAAGATTAATTTTTCTGATAGATTTTCTGTTGGCAATGGTTGCCAAGAGCAATATAATGATTGCAGGAATTGAATATGAAGCAATGAGCAGTTGATCGAATAAGGGCATAATTTCGCCACCTACACGTCCGATAGTGGAAGGAGCAAAGCAATTGGAAGCAGTTCCGGCGACATATCCTGCCAGCATCCAACTCCTTCGCCAATCAAATTTGACTTCAGGGTCTTTGTGACTTTTTATCAGTTGCATTATCCACCAAACTCCGAGTCCGGAGCAAACTCCAAGTGACACTGATTCTTGCCAATTACCGACGATTATTCCGAGCAACGCAATAGCAACAGTTGCTGTCCATGATGGCTTACCGAATCTGAAAAAGAGCCTTAGCCAAATGATGTTTACAAGCATTCCCCAAATATACCCTATCTGACATGTGGGCATCATCTTAGTGATGAAGCACATCACAGAAAGGCATACTGCCGTAAGAATGCCGCCTGAATTTTTACTGATTCTTACATACCCGGTCAGTCCTATGAAAATAGCAAAGAGTGCATAAATGATGGCATTTATCACAGCAAAAACTTGCTGACCAAGTATTCCATTGAAAAGTTGAACGAGGGCATGAGCTATAAATCTGCCATTTACATTATGATAATGCGTAGTCT
This sequence comes from Muribaculaceae bacterium, assembly GCA_029060725.1. Lineage (GTDB taxonomy): Bacteria > Bacteroidota > Bacteroidia > Bacteroidales > Muribaculaceae > Lepagella. The sequence goes on from JAIDTL010000027.1 coordinate 14,935, forward strand.
GCGATAGAAAGAAATCCTTCAGTGATTTAATCCATCCCCACGACTGCCAGATTTCACCCTTCATCATGTATTTATAGTCCAGATCGTCACCGAGCCAGACCACATTGGCAGACATCCACCATATTGCAGCGCCGAGCAAAAGTAGTAGAATGGTAGAATATGCGTTATTTTTCATGGGAACGTGGGGGTGATTATTTGGCAATATGTTTTCTCATATAGTCATTGACTATTACTTCTCCTGAATAAAGGATGAAGGCTCCTGAAAATCCCGCCTTGTCAAGCATCTCCATTGCATCTGCCGATCCCATAGCCATACAGGCGGTAGCCAATGCATCTGCCTCCATGCACGAGGGCGCGATAACCGAAGCGCTTAGGATGTCTGTCTTTACGGGACGTCCTGTTACGGGTGAGATGGTATGTCCGAAAGTCTGACTGGACTCGGAATGGTAGTTGCGATAGTTTCCCGACGTTGCGAGTGCTTCATCAGTAAGTTCCACTATCAATTGATTGGAGAAAGTCGGTTTCCGGTCGGTTTTGAAAACCTCATTCAGGTATTCCTCGTCGGGAGTCTCGATAAGGATTCTCCATTTCTTACCATCCGGATTCAGTCCGCGACACACTACCTCGCCTCCAATTTCCATCATAAGGTCGGAGCATCCTTTATCAAACAGGGTCTGCGCCGCTACATCCACACCATATCCCTTGGCGATAGCCGAGAAGTTGAATGAGATTTCGGGCGAGGATTTAAAGAGTGAATCGTTAGTGATCCATGTCTTGTCTATTCCGACGTAATTGAGGATAGTCTCTATACGCGTAGTGTCGGCAGTAGGCGTGTGTCCTTTGCCGAACCCCCATGCCTTGATGAGAGGGGAGAGGGTAGGATCGAAAAGACCGTTGCTCAGTCGGTTTATTTTCTTAGACATCTCATAGACATCTTTGAAGTGTGTGTCGATTGCTCCTTTCGAATTCCTATTGATTACAGAGACGAGGGAATTATCGTCGAAAGCAGAGACGCTGCTTTCTACACCTTTAAGGGAATCTAACGCGGCGGAGATAGCATCCTCCGGTCCGCAATACGTAGCATGCCACACCGTATTCCATATCATCCCTTGGCTCTTATGCCAGGAATTCTCATTTCCGCAGCTGACAATCAGGAGCGTAAAGATGAATAGGGAATATATAGAAAAAGCCTTCATCATTTTCATCATAGTTGCGTTTGTCGTGCAAAGATAATAAAAATGTTCCGAGTAATAAACAATTTAGTGAAAATTACAATTGAAGTTACACGGCTATTTCATTTAATATATGTAAAATTTAATCGAGAAGTGCGCCAGGAAAACTAACCGAGAAGTGCGCCACCATAGGGAACGTTTAACCAGGGATTCAGAGTTATATTAATGTCAAATAATCTCGGTCCCACAGGTAGTGACAGATGAGATCAAGGACATTATCCGCACCTGTCTGGAGGATTACGAACATTAAAGTTAAAAAAATAGCGCTATGAGCAGCAACTATTCTTTTTAGAAGGGCAACAGTCGTCAAACATCTTTGCAAAAAGTAGTTTGGCAAGTGTCCAGTTATCAGGATTGATACAATATTTTACCTTTGGCGGCTCGATGGTACCCTGTATCAAACCGGCTTCCTTCAACTCGCTTAGATGCTGCGATACAGTAGCCTTCGCAATTGGAAGGACTTCATGAATGTCTCCGAAGAAACATTCATT
>JAIDTL010000028.1 GCA_029060725.1 Muribaculaceae bacterium
TTGTTGAAGTTGAGGGTTTCGATCATGAGTTTTATGGATTGAAGTTCTATTGGAAAGGAGTGGAGTTAAGTAAGAATAGATATTCACTTCTCACAAATGACTTTGAGCCCAGAAAGATCGTCAGATCCTGTATAGAAGTGATGCTTGAATACTACAGAGCAAATAAGCTGGTGTCTTTCGGATTTGTGGCATCTCCCGATCTTGATAGTGATATCCAAGGGAAAAATCTTGATTTGAGAAAGGGTAGCAGACGATTTATCTTTTATCAAAAAATGATGATAAATCTTTTTGGAGGCGATACATTCTATCAAGTTTCTGACACTACACATACTATATACCTGATGATAAATAATTTTCAATTGAGAAATGGATTAATTACAATTGAGGAAATTGCAGAAAAGATTAATCAAACCTATTTGGGTGATTACCTTATTGAATAACATGCTAATCGACGGCGAAGAACTGCAACTGCAATGCAAGCAGTATGGAACAAAATACAAGCACATTATCGGCTATGGCCCGTTCGCTTTCAACGAATATCAGCAGTGTTTTCGGTTCAGTGTGGCAACCAAGGGCTACCAGAAATCATACATACCTCTTCTTGCCCCCTTTCTTCTTCATTTTCTCGCGAAGAATCTCCATATCCTTTATCTTATTCGTTGTATATCTCACCATTATTCCTATCAATAATGCTCTTTATATACTCTAAGCTCCCTTTAGATAGATTCACAGAAGACAATCTTACATATTTCAAAGGAGCGTCATTGGCTATCACGATCTTTGAAAATTCCGGATTCTCCCATGATCCATCTACTTCAAGCCATCCAAGATTATGACACCCGGAAAGATTAAGCTCCTTCATGTTGACGCCACCGTCAAAATAAAGATGCCTCAGATTAGGACACTTACTTAAATCTATATTGCTTCCACAATAAATCCTAACTGTAAGTTTTTCCAGATTCGGATTATTAAGTATTATATTTCTGCAGTTTTCAACCGATATCTCTTTGACGGAAGGCGCACCATTGAAATCAACTCCTTCGATGCAGCATTCTCCTCCACATGGATCTATGAAATCAATGTCCCCTGAAATGACAGTAACCTTCACCTCATATTGAAGATAATCATCCTTAGGGTATATATGAAATTCTTCGATTTCATTCCTATATAAAGTTTTAGCATGACCATTTCCCCAATCGATAATTACTTCAGGATTATTACCTATTATTCTAAGGCGAAGTCCATAAACCTGCCCATATGTCCAATCGATAGGACGAATATTCACTGTAATTTTTTCCACGCAATAATTTTCATTTTGACAGTATCTTCCATTCTTCGATACAGCGAGTCTTGGATGAGAAGTTGACGCCTATGCAAATAGTTTGTCGTGGATCTGCCTGAAATTTTCTGGCATACCACTTCTCTTCTATCTGATGCAACGCCTTTTCAGCAGAACCATCGTATTTGAGTTCAATCACGTAGATGTAGTCCTCGGTCTTTACAGTTATATCGATGCTTCCGTCAGATGTTGCCGATTCTGCTTCTGTATCAAGTCCAATAAGGTCAATCAAAAGGAAAAATGCATTGTGGAAATTATTCTCGTTATCCATTTTCATCTTGAAATGTATGCCTGCAAAATATGCCTGCATACATTTCATCGCTTCGTCAGCTTCCCCGAGGATGAAATGCATTACCATATCGGAAACCACCTGCTTGGGCTCTTTGCCTTTACTCTTTACGTACTGTGGCAGAAGGATGTCGAAAAAACCTTTTTTTACTTCGTTGTTGGGAATACCCAACTTATATCTCTTTATCTTGGGGTGATAGCTTTTAAGTGTTAGATAGCCGGTCTGGTAGAGGAGCGCGATAGGATTTGGATTCGAAAGGTCCAATCCCTTAAGATCTGATTCTGTACAATAGGTATTGAATGTCTTCTTCAAATCAGCATTTACATTCTTCAATACTTCTGCCAAAAGGGTAGGTGTACCCGTCTCATTCCAGTAGTCTTCGATCTTCAAGTCATTCATCGCATTCAGTAGCGACCATGGATTATATATATCACTCCCCTTTAGGGCAAACTTATAGCCGTCATAACTTCTCTTCAAAAGACGAAAGGCCTGATCGTATGATAACTCATTTAATTCCGCAAACTTCGAAATTCCATATTCAAAATCTTCTGTAAATTCCTTTTCCGTTATTCCGCAAATATCGGCATAATCGTCTGAGAAAGTTATGTCTTTGAGATTATTAAGATCAGAAAATACACTTAGTTTGCTGAAACGGCTCACACCTGTAAGGAATACAAGCTGGATATGCTCTGCAGAACTCTTGAAATTTGAGTATATGGAAGCTAACTTCGCACGGTAATGCGCGAAATGCTTTGATTTATTGAGATTCCCTACAAGTGGCTTATCGTATTCATCTACAAGTATGACGACTTGTCTTCCTGTTTGCTCATGTGCGGATGCTATGATATTTCTGAATCTTGAAGATAATTCACTTCCTGCTTTCTCAACATTGTATTTCTGTTCCCATTTAGAGAAGACATCGTCAAGAATTTTATCAATAAGTCCGGGCTCATCATATTTACTTATATTTAGATCAAGACGAAGTACTGGATAAGATGCCCATTCCCAATCTGATGAATCAATGTGAAGACCTTTGAATAGTTCCCTCTTACCTTCATAAAAATACTGTAGAGTAGACAGAAATAGACTTTTACCAAACCGTCTGGGTCTGGCAAGAAAATAGTAATGAATTTTACTTTTCGCTATTTTTTCTACGAAAGCAGTCTTGTCCACATACACTGCTCCTTCTTCTCTCAATTTCTTAAAATCCTGTTGTCCTATAGCGTACAATGACTCTTCCATAATCAGTATCTTTGAAGTTAACTGCAAAGGTAATCATTTTTTGCTATTCTGCAAAGTAATTACAAATTTTCCAGGCAATCGCATCAAATGATGCGGTTGCTCTGAAGATTTTAGAATTTTTTTTACAATTTTTTTTGTAAAACCTACTTTAAACACAATAATTTTTGTATATTTGCAACTTGGAAGCGTTAAAAACTTCTTATGACTAATAAAAAAACTACCAAAATGACCTAATACATGAAAATGAAAAAACTTCTTTTGGGGGATGAAGCATTCGCATTGGGTGCTATAAATGCAGGACTTAGTGGTGCGTACGGATATCCCGGTACACCTTCCACTGAAATAATGGAATATGTACAGGCAAATTCCATAGCAAAAGAGAGAGGAATACATTCTCATTGGTCTTCAAATGAGAAAACCGCATTTGAGGAAGCATTGGGGATGTCGTATGCAGGAAAACGTTCGATTGTCACCATGAAACATGTCGGACTGAACGCTTCAGCTGATGCTTTTGTGAATTCAGGAATGACTGGAGCCAATGGAGGCATGCTTGTGGCTGTGGCTGACGACCCATCTATGCATTCGTCGCAAAATGAACAGGACTCCCGTTTCTACGGGGATTTTGCTTTCATTCCTGAGCTTGAACCTTCCGATCAACAAGAGGCTTACGATATGGCAAGCTACGGATTTAAACTTTCTGAGAAATTTGAAATTCCGGTCGTCATTCGATTTGTGACAAGACTCAGCCATTCAAGAGCAACCGTGGAAGTCGATACTGATCCTGAAAATGAAAACTGTATTCATTTTCCCAAAGACGGAAAAAGATGGGTGCTTATGCCTGGAAACTCAAGAATAAGATATAAAGAGTTGATCAAGGTTTATGAGGATCTTGAAAAGGAATCAGAAAAATCTCCATTTAATGTCTATATCCCCGGAAAAGATCAAAGCCTTGGTATTATAGTGAGTGGTATTGCTTACAACTATCTCAAAGAGCTATTCCCACAAGGAATTCCATATCCAATCGTAAAGATTTCTCAGTATCCGCTTCCAAAAGAAATGATAAAAAGGCTTGCCTCTGAGTGCAAAGAAATCTTGGTAATAGAGGAAGGACAACCTTTCATTGAGCAAAAATTACGTGGCATAATGGATGCATCTGCTAATATTCGCGGTAAACTTGATGGCTCATTAGTCCGAACAGGAGAATTAAATCCCGACAGAGTGATGGATTGTTTAATTAAGGTTCGCCCGGAATTGGAATCAATAAAGGCAGGAGAAATCAAAGAAGCATGCGACATCACTGTTGCCAGACCTCCATCCCTATGCAAGGGGTGTGGTCACAGAGACGTATACCAAGCTCTTAATGATGTGCTTGCTGAATATAAAGATGCCCGTGTATTTGGAGATATAGGATGCTACACTTTAGGCTATCTCGCGCCTTTTAAGGCACTCCACACAGTTCTCGATATGGGAGCATCAATAACTATGGCTAAAGGTGCATCAGAGGCTGGAGTGCATCCGGCGGTTGCTGTAATCGGTGACTCTACCTTCACTCATTCCGGATTGTCTGGTCTCCTTGATGCAGTGAATGAAGACAGCAATATTCTCGTGATTATTTCGGATAATCTCACTACCGGCATGACTGGTGGTCAAGATTCACAAGGTACAGGCAAGATAGAGGAAATTTGCCTTGGTCTTGGCGTAGATGCTGATCATCTACATGTCATCGACTCACTTCCTAAGAATCATGATGAGATGGTCAATCTGTTTAAGCAATCTATCGACCATAAAGGTCTTTCCGTAGTTGTGTCCAGAAGAGAATGTATTCAGACAGCAAGACGTCATGGAGCACACCGTGGACCCAAGACTGCAGAATGATTTATGTGAGCATAATGAAAATATAAAATAGCTTTCAATATAAATACATCGTGAAAACAGATATAGTACTTGCCGGAGTAGGCGGACAGGGTATACTCAGTATAGCCACAATACTTGGAGTTGCTGCACTTAAGGAAGGGTTGAATATAAAGCAAGCTGAAGTGCATGGAATGAGCCAAAGAGGAGGTGACGTACAGTCTACTCTGAGGATTTCATCATCTCCTATTCATTCTGACTTGATACCTTCCGGCAAAGCAGATCTAATAGTGAGCCTTGAGCCAATGGAAGCATTGCGCTATCTTCCTTCTCTTTCACCGGAAGGATGGATAGTGACATCTTCAGAACCTTTTATCAACATCCCAAATTATCCTGAACTCGAAGAAATTGAAAAAGAACTTGAGAAATCAGGAAATGTGATTGCATTTAATATGGAAGAAATGGCAAAAGAAGTGGCTTCTTCTCGATCAAGCAACATGGTCTTGCTTGGAGCCGCTTCTCATTTCATAGACATCACGGCTGACAAAATTGAAGATGCAATAAAACGTGTATTCTCTTCGAAGGGAGATGCTATCGTAGATGCAAATCTAAAAGCATTCCGAGCCGGAAGAGAGAAAGCTGATTCTTTCATAGCTAAGTAATCTTAACAAATCTATCGTTATGTTTCCATTATCACAAGATATATTGACAAGAAAAGCTTCCGAGCTTGGTATAATAGATATCTCGACAGCCACTATCAGGCAGATAGTTGCGCTATCAGCAGCTCTTGAAAAGGAAGCAAATGAAAAATTCGTGCATCTCGAACTCGGAAATCCTGGACTCCCGGCCTCTTCAATTGGCGTAGAAGCTGAAATAACAGCTTTAAGAGAAGGAGTTGCCAATACTTATCCGGCAATTAATGGAATTCCTGAAATAAAAAAGGCTGGGGCACGCTTCGTAAAGGCATTCTTAAATATTGATATTCCTGAGAAAGCAATAGTGCCTACTGTAGGCTCAATGCAAGCAAGCTTTACGCTACAGCTTCTGCTCAGTCAAAGACTTCCAGGAAGAGACACGATGCTGTTCTTTAATCCCGGTTTTCCGGCTCAAAGGCATCAGGCTAAGGTGCTTGGCATAGGAATCGAACAGTTTGATATTTATGATTACCGAGGAAAAGCATTGGAAGCAAAATTAGAAGAGATCCTTTCAAAAGGGAACGTCACGGGTATGCTTTTCTCTAATCCAAATAATCCTTCATGGATCAATCTCACAGAAGAGGAATTGGAAATTATAGGACGGATGGCTACAAAGTATGATGTGATCGTGATTGAGGATCTTGCTTATATGGGGATGGACTTCCGTACAGATTTCAGTCATCCTTTTGAAGCGCCTTACATACCTTCGGTCAGCAAATATACTGATAATTACGTCATCCTAATTTCAGGCTCAAAAATATTCAGCTATGCTGGCCAGCGAATTGCAGTGGCAGCAATGAGTAAATACGTCTACGACAGGCAGTATGAATTCTTTTCAAAATTCTATGAAATGCCTGCATTTGGGGATGCATATATCTTTGGAGTTCTTTACACAGCAAGTTCGGGTACTTCTCATGCTGCACAGTATGCACTGGCGGCTATGATGGACGCGGCTTGTGACGGTCACCTTGATTTTGTGAAGGATACTTCGGAGTATGGTCGTAGGTCAGAAATCATTAAGAAGTGTTTTACAGACAATGGCTTCCATATAGTTTATGATAAAGATGGAGACCGCCCTATATCTGATGGATTCTTCTTTACCGCAGGATTTGGAAATATGGATGGAAAGACACTCCAATCAGAGTTGCTTAGACATGGAATTTCATCAATAACATTATCTTCGACTGGATCAGAGCAAGAAGGAGTGAGAGTATGCGTATCTACTCTTTCAAGTAACGATGATTTTAATGTTTTAGATCAACGTTTAAAAGCCTTCCAAAATGAACATTGAGCCACGCTATATGACTGCTGAAGAAGCTGTCAGACTGATTGAAGATGGAGACAACGTCTATATTCAAGGCAGCACTTCCACTCCGGAAGTGCTTTGCAGTGCATTGGCAGATAGAGGCAACGAGCTGCGTAATGTCACCTTATATTCTGCATTTGCAGTATGCAAAGGTGAAGCACCCTATTGCAAAAAGGAGTATTTGGATGCGTTCAATGTAGAGAGTTTTTTCGTATCCAATGGAGTTCGGCGCTGGATTCAGCAAGGATATGGAAGCACAATTCCTCGATTTCTTGGAGAAGTTCCGGCTCTGATGAGAGATGGCACATGTAGGATTGATGTAGCATTGCTCAATTGCTCTATGCCAAATGAGGAGGGCTTTGTAAGTTTTGGAGTGTCGGCAGATCTTGCTACGGCAGCTACAGAATGTGCAGACAGAGTTATTGCCCAAATCAATCCCCATGTACCGTTCAGCTATGGAGATCCCATAATCCATATCTCCGACCTCTCGGCTGCTGTGATGGTCGACGATCCCTTGGTAGAAGTGCCAACAGCTACTCCTACTGATGATGAGATAAAAATTGGAAACTTTATTGCAGAATTGATTCCAGATGGAGCTACACTTCAAATAGGTGTAGGAGGAATTCCTAACGCAATAATAAGAGCTCTCAACGACCATAAGCACCTGGGTCTTCATACTGAAGCCATGACCGACGGTGTGCTCCCCTTACTTGAAAAGGGAATCATAGACAATAGTCTGAAAAAAGTATTTCCGGGAAAATCAGTTGCGTCTCTGGCACTTGGTTCAAGAAAGCTATATGACTATATGGATGGCAATAAAGATATCATCTTCAAAGATGTAGCTTGGACTAATAATCCCTATATAATTGCTCAGAATCCAAAAGTGGTAAGCATAAATTCTTGCCTTGAGATAGATCTAACAGGACAGATATGTGCCGACTCTATTGGGACAAAGATATTCTCCGGCATAGGAGGTCAACACGATTTCGTCTATGGTTCACAATTATCAGAAGGAGGAATTTCTTTTCTTGCCATGCTCTCTAAGACGAATAAGGGTGTGAATAAGATAAAGCCTGTGCTTACAGAGGGTGCAGGTGTAGTGACGACACGTTTTCAGACTAATTACGTAGTGACTGAATATGGAGCTGTAGATTTAAGAGGAAAAGATCTTGGACAAAGAGCCAAACTACTGATTTCTGTCGCAGCTCCTGAATTCCGAGAAGAACTTGAACGAGAAGCAGCTAAGCGTTTTGGTCATTCTTTCTTAAGACTACGATAGTAAGACAAATATTGCTTTTCCTCTCTTCTCCCCAATTTATTCTAACGTAATTATTAAAAACACAATTTATGACAAGTTCAAAAATACCACAACCGGATTATTGGTTAGAAATTAGGAAAGAGTACATTATAGAAAATTTTGAGAAACTGTTATACTATATCCGGAGGTATCAGTATAATGGAGAAAAGGATTCCGGTAACGGAGAATTTCTAAATACTTGCCGATACCTTGTAGACCTTGCCGACGAATTATCTGAATATTCACTATCAAGAACTTTTATATCATCGCCAGAATTTAAGTTATCCGGATCAGATATGGTGGTTTCTGATGTTTTAGCCTACAGAATAATTGTAGCTGCCATAATAGCATCTCAGAAAATAGGAGAGGACAAGCATTTGATTATCAGACGGCTGCTTAATCTTCTGGTAGTAGCCCAGAAGATGCCTCACACTGATATTGCAGATGATCTTATTTATGTGACTACCAATTGTATCCGCAAGTCGCCAATTGTCAACTTAGGATTGAAATGGGATGACATAGACAATCCTGAGACATTCAGTCCTATTAGAGTACTTCATAATTTGAGTCGAACCAAATTTGACGTTTCAGGAGGGAAGGAGGCACTATATGAAGGAAAAGGGACAGTAGTCTTCACCGACGACGAAGTATTGGCTGCCCCAGTGAATAAAACCGACTTCTTGAAAGGTAATCTTACTGAATACCTTTCTATAGGGAAAAGCATAAAAGTGCTTTTGCCCAAAAGTGATCACATGAAAAGTCCTGAGACAGTAGAAGATATAGCTGAAGGAATGACTTTTATGACAAGGGCACAAGGAGGAGTCAAGACAAGTGTAGTGGAGACTAAACGCAAGTATGCTGCGCATTCCATAGTACCGGTAAAAATCAAGTCAAGCTATGGCGTCAAAGTCGAAGCAGAGACTATCAACAAGGAATATGACAAAATCTCCGGAAAAATAAACATAAATCTTTCCGACTGCTTAAGATATGCTGATATATTTCAAGTTTTATCATTCTTTAGTCCCGGAAGGCGTCTCTACGTAGAATATACTCCCGACGATAGAGAGTTTAGCTTTGAATTGAAAGGTGGTTTTAACCAATTCTACAATGAATATGCCAATCAAATGAGAGGAGAATCCTTACCGGGAGTATACATCGGTGACTATTCAGCAGGAACTCAATGGCTTACAGAAGATGGTTTTGTTGTGAATGTGATGGGGAAAGTCTCTAAAGAAGAGATCCTTGAGGCTATGGAACAAAAGATTCCGTTGACGATAAGAATAAACTCACCTAAGGCTATCCCAGGCACTATCCTTATCAATGGTTCTATAGTAGACGACATCGACATATATGGATTAGACGAACCTATTGTAGACATGGAAGCTTATCAGCATGAGTGCTTCATTTATATCTTCAGTCAATTCATAAAGTACTGTGAAGAGAGCATACCCATTAGTTCCGCAGACTCTCGTATTAACGAGATAGACCACAGTGGAGTAATGGAAATAAGCAATATTCTTATGAGCCATCAACGACTTCTTTCCGATACTATGCCAAGATTGCTATGTCTGCAGACAGCTCTCATGCTTTCTATAGCTGCCGGGGATTATACACTAAGCGCTTATATACGTCATGAACTTGAGTATCATATAGCTGTAGCAAGATTTGCTGCAGGCGCTTCGCCTATGTCAATTTCACTTTCACATGGACCGATTCTTGATGGCATTCCTGAGGTTGAGAAGCATGAACGCATCATCGCCATGATAAGAAATTATAAAGAGCCTGAGATCGACCATTCATCTGAAAGAATTACGACAGATGAAACCATTGAAGATACTGTCGACGGACTCATAGATGCCTCTAACAGACTTATCGGGAAAATAGATGATAGAGAAATATCTCGAATCAAATTGGAGTTGGCTCGCACTCTCGATGTAGACGATCAATTCAGAAGCCCAGATTTGACTACATATTATGGAGTGGAGAGTGATACTTTAGAGTTCAAGACATCGGCTGTATGCCCTCCAAAGAATAAATTGAAAGGTAGTGCCGAGTATGAACCTGAAACTCAAAAATGGGCGATTTTAAAAACTATATGCGGGTTCTTAAACTCCACTACAGGAGGAGAACTCTTAATTGGTGTTAGAGACAACGGTGTAGCTTCCGGAATAGCTCACGACTATAACCTTCTGTATGAAGACAGGCGCATTCCTGAGCCGAATGCTGATCGGTACAGGACTTATCTAAAAAATATAATAGATAATTCGTTTATAGCTTACAAATCAAGGGCACAAAAGAAGAGTGTGACTACCGCTAACATTACGTATAGTATAGAAATGAACAATGAAGGATTTGAGATCCTACGTATCCATGTAGACAGCTATAGAGGCGATATGGTGCATTTCCATACAGATTGCCACAGGCCGGAGGAAATTCATGAGTCTTACATACGTACGAGTGGAGCCACAGTGCCCATGAACCATGAAGTCAGAGACCAGACTCTTTTGAAGAAATATCATCTTGCCGGAGACAAGGAAGGGACTGGCATGGCTGCTATTTATGAAGCACGCAATTCTAAAAAACGGGTTCTTCTGAAAGAATATATATCAAGAAGTGGTGTGAGAGACCGCGAAATAGAAGTATTCCAAGTATTTCCAGAATCTAAATGCATATTAGCCTATGATGTTGCAGCAAAAGATGTCAGGCTTTTCAAGACATTGAGATGGTCGGATGCTAAGATTCTCGATAAGAACTGTACACAAAGTAGCAGCTCGAAAAGAGATCTAAGACCGGACATTTTTGGATTTGTTTTTGACCCCTCAAAACCCGTTTATAATGTAGAAGTAAGACTTACTGACTATGGAGCATTGCTATTGCAAGAGGAATATCCAGGGTCGGAATCAATTCTGACTATCACTAACCATTCTCAATTTCCATGGCTACTCACACTGAGTGTCAACACTCTGGAAGGAATTGGACGATTTGTGAGGGGATTACCAACTGAATGCTTGGTGGAAAAAGATTCTGATTTAGGAGCTTTTCTTTTACTATGATGAATACAAATATTAACTCAAATAAACTAAGAAGAGACATGATGGAGTTGTGGAAAGAGACCTTCCATGACTCCACTCGCTATATAGATCTGATTTTTGACACATATTTCTGCCTTGAAAATGCCTTCTATATGTATGATGGAGATATGTTGGTAGCGTCACTTTTAGGGATAGAATATGAATTTCAAGACCATACAGAGATAGGAGAGACCTCAGTTTCCCGAGGAATGTATCTATGTGGATTAGCAACCCGTCCGGAATATCGAAGAAGAGGGATAATGGCTCAACTTATGTGTCAGGCTGAGACATCTGCCCAAAAACGAGGTTTTAAGATTACGTTTCTGATTCCAGCTAATTCTCATCTGAGAGAATATTATGATAAGAAAGGTTACCGCACTGCTTCTTATAAGAGATGTCAATACATAAAAAAGTGTAGAATTGAAGGGAACAGCAAAATGTATATTTATACATTTAAGGAGCTCCTGGAGAAAGGAAAAACACAATTTGTTGAGGAAGTTGCTGAATGGTGTAGCAACAAAGAAAAATTGCATAGAGAATCAACAACTATTCTACACTCGAAAAAAGACATGATGGCTATAATCTATGAAAATGAGAATTCATTTTTTCTGACCAAAGCCTCATTTGATCCAGAATATCCGATTCTCGCAGAAGTATGGGGAGTAGTGTTTCCAACTCGAATAGAAGAAGGAAATAAGATAATTAGTATTACCGGTCTCTATCTTAAAGAAGAAGGATACAAACAATCAAGCAGAGTTTCCATTATTTCTTTGCCAGCGGATATCAAGCATACTATTATTAAACATTTTCAAGAATATGATATTGAATTAAATCTTCCTTACACTGGAGAGGAACAAATAGACAAAATACCATACGCAATGATAAAATCTATCAAAGATGAGGAAATACTTCAGGAAAAAGACAATCTAATGTATGATATTTCCTTAATGCTGGACTAAAGACCCAGAAAAATCGAAGCTCAGAGCCTTAAAAAATAGAAATACCACCCTAAAGATGCTTACTATCAAGCACTTTAGGGTCATTTTATTTTGCAAATTTTCAAATTAAAATAGAAAATTTGAGATCTATAAAGAATTCTATGCTCTAAATTGGTCAGTTTTTCCTCAAGACTCAACTTTGAAAAAAAATAGGGTAGGAGAGCACTGGTCAAAAAGGGAAGTGATTTTTGAAAATTATTTTTGTGTCTTAAAAATTTGCAAATGTAATTTACAAAATGACATTCAGAAATGCAAATCGTATAATAAATCAAACTTGATTGAAATTGAGAATTCAAAATATCAAACTATCCAATTCTTAGATGGTGCTTCTTAAATTGCAAATTTACAATATTGACTGTTTGCAATACAATTAAATATATAATTAACATCTATTAACGCAACTAAAATGGTACTAATTTTCAATAAATTACAACCAACTTATAATTTACATTATAGGAAATACGACTTAAATTAGATTAATTTATAGAGAGTTTTGAGAACAACTCATGCAACACACTCTAATGAATACAGGATTATGAAATAGCATTGAACTTTGAAGTGAATTTTAAAAATCAAATTTGCAAACTGATACAATATAGACAAATTTTGCAATTTACAATTTTGAATATTAAATTCAAAAATTGACATTTAAAATTTGAAATTTGCAATTTTTTTATTAACTTTGCAACACGAAAAATAAATGCAAATATTCTTATTATGGAGGGAAATTTCGGCACTCGTCTAAAACTCTTTATGGACAGTATACACGTACAGTCCTCACAATTCGCAGATTTGTGCGAAATTCCTCGACCATCTTTCTCTCAACTTCTATCCGGGCGTAATCAGAAGGTAAGTGATACTCTCATCAGAAAGATCCATGCTGCCTATCCTGAGCTCTCTGTAATGTGGCTTATGTTTGGCGAGGGTCCTATGCTGTCAGTTCATGAAAAGATTGAGGACAAAGACTCCCAGATGAGTGAAAAATCCATTAAAGATTCCTCAAAATCTTCAGCATCCCTTGATAACGACCAAGAAACTTCAGGATATTCCAATCTCAACGCCTTAAATTCGGCTCAAAATCGTCCTAACAGTAGTATATATCAGCAACTTGAGGATAATAAGAAAATTTTGGAATTGCAGCTACAAATAGAGAAAATGCAGAAAAATCCTCGTAGAGTGGCTCAGATCACTGTTTACTATGACGATTCAACGTTTGAGACGTTCATTCCATCAAAATAAGAAACTAACGTCAGAGAAATCTTCGACAGGAAAATCGGAAGATGTCAGAAGGGAAAATTGCGTGAAAAATTTCAAGATAATTGATATGGACATAACAAACGATTTGAATTTTCAAATCTCAGAGCCTTAATTGCTGTATATTTCCTATTTAAATAAGATAATTATCAGCTTATTATATATTAATGTCAGATTGCATCCAAGGGAAAGCAAATAGGCAGAAAAGTGGAGAAATCGCTTCAAAACACCCCAATATAGTATAATTATTATTTTATTCATACGATTGTATATTTTAATAATGAATAATTTCCGTATAATTGTCTTATAATCCGTATTATGTTAAATAGAGGGTGGGATTTTATTTTTTGCTTTAAGCATTATTTTTGAAATTTGGAAAAATTGAAATGCACAGACAAACGTTATAATGGTATGGAAGCAACAAAAAATCTTTTTGAGTTTATACGTAGTCATGCTAATGACGATGTGAATGCGATGCGCCTCAAATATGCCGGGAAAGGAAACAGAGACATTGACTTTGAAATGGAGTTCGCTATTATTCAAATTGAAGCAAGAAGAAAAACGAGAAAAAAACTTCCTTCTTTTTTGTCTTATCCAGAGTTTGTCTTTCCCACCCTTCTATCTGCCGAACAAGCATCAAATGAAGCTGTAGCAAGACTTCACGCTTCTTTTATATCATCATCATCAAGACTATTAGATCTTACAGCAGGACTTGGAATCGATGATATTTCATTTGCAAAGAAAGGAATTAATGTCACCGCATGCGAGATCGATTACAATAAATGTGAAACATTACAACATAACTCGAAAGTTATGGGAGTTTCAGACAAATTATCTATTGTTTACGGTGATTCCATTGGTTTTGTACGAGATTCTAAAGAACAATTTGACGTCGTATTTGCCGATCCGGCTCGAAGAAATGAGTCTGGTGGAAAACTTCACGCCCTATCTGACTGTCAACCTGACATACTTGCCTCGATGCACGATATCCTTTCGATTTCTCCTCGTCTCCTTGTGAAGAGCTCTCCCCTATTGGATCTTTCACTTATTCGCAATACAATTACGGACCTTAGACACATATATGTAGTATGTTATAAAGGGGAATGCAAGGAAGTGTTGATTGACATTCAGAAAGGTGCGAAATATGAAGGTGTGACTGTAGTTGATATAGACATGGAGGGTGAAATCTCACGTTTCCATACGGAGTTTTCCACTGCAGAATCAAAGTCAAAAGTATCGATGTGTGATAGGAAAAAAGCTGAAGAATATAAATATCTTTATGAACCAAATGCCGGAATCATGAAGACGAGTGCATGGTCGACTCTCATTGCCAAATATCAAGATTTGAGAAAAGCCGACACCAATACCCATATATTTCTTTCTGATACCCTCTATTCGGACTTTCCCGGAAGAGTAATGCAGATTCTTTCAGAACCTGATAAAAAGGCTCTAAAGGCCTTAAAAGGTACGAAGATCAATATTGTCGCAAGAAATCATCCTCTTTCAGCACCTCAGATCATAAATAAGTATTCTTTGATGCCTGGATCTGACAAGTTTTTGTATGCTTTCAGATATCGGAATATTCCTACATTCTTAGTAGTATCCCCAATTAGTACAGATAAAATAACTTAACCAAATATGAAAGGAAAGGAAAAGCGACTGCTTCTAATAGTAGATCCACAAATAGATTTCATTACAGGAACCCTTCCGGTGCCTAACGCCAGACCTGCCATGGATGCATTGGCTGAATATGTAGATCATAATGGCAATATTTACGACCTTATCTGTGTGACCTGCGACCGCCATCCCCTTCGCCACTCTTCATTTTCAGATTTCGGAGGCCAATGGCCGTCGCATTGCGTGGAGTCATCGGTCGGCGCTGCCATTTGGACTCCACTCATGAAGGCCCTTGAAAAGCATTCCGATACAGTACGATTTCTATATAAAGGGGAAAGCCTTGATAAAGACGAGTATTCCATCTTTCTAAGTAGTAAAGGGGCTACGGAGATGGAAAGACTCATCAAAGTTTTTGACATAGAGGAAATCGACATCTGCGGCCTCGCGGGAGATGTCTGCGTAGCCAACACCCTCCGGGACGCATTTCGCCTCTACCCCAATATCCGCTTCCGCATCCTCGATAATTATACCGCTTCTCTCGACGGAGGCACCCTACTCGCCTCCCTCAACATTTATTGATTCGCAATGAGTTTCAAATGCTCTTGAAATGGAAGTAACAATAATACTGAAAATTATCCCAATGGAAGAGATGCTGCTCCAACAAGAGCAGCATTTGCTCCTTCAAGTGAAGATATCAGAAATCTAACCCTGTCGCGATAGAGATGAAGCGTATGCTTTCCAAATGCTTCTCGCATCGGATTGATCAAAAGATCTCCGGCTTTTGCCACTCCCCCGAATAGAATGATCGCTTCAGGGTCGGTAAAGGAGGCAAACTCAGCCGCTGCTTTTCCCAGACATTCACCTGTGAAATCGAATACTTCCTTGGCAAGTTCATCTCCTGCATTGGCTGCTTCTGCTATGGTTTTAGAAGTCAGTTCCTCCTCAGTCTTTTTACGGAGCATCGAAGGTTTATCAGTGGTTTTCATAAGTCTTTTGGCAGTCTCTACTATACCTCTTGCCGATGCCACTGTCTCGAGACATCCTTTTCTTCCGCAACCACATACGCGATCTTGCGCAAAAGGAAAAGTGACGTGACCAAGTTCTCCTGCAAAACCTCTTGCCCCACTCAGAAGATGACCGTTGCAGACTATCCCACCCCCAACTCCGGTGCCAAGTGTAAGTACTATGAAATCATTCATTCCGGCTGCTACTCCGTATGCCTTCTCTCCTATTGCTGCAGCGTTAGCATCGTTGTTTACCTTTACCGGCAGACCTAAGCGTGCTTCAATTAGGTTTGAAAGTGGCACTGGAGGAGGCCATGGCAGATTTGTAGATCCTTCAATACTGCCAGTAGTGGCATTTGCACTTGGCGCGCCTATTCCAATACCGACAATATTCCCTTGCAGGGAATTTTTATCTATCATTCTGCAAATTCCATCTGCAAGAATATCAGCCCATACATCAACAGAAGGAGTTTTTGTAGGAAATGAATCCCTGTCAATTATATAGCCTGTCTTATCTACAATAGCATACACAGTATTTGTACCGCCGAGATCGACACCAATAGTAAATGGGGGATAAAGAGGTCTTTTTTGCATGATTACTTTATTTGCTTAATTAGGTTGTGAAATTAATAAAAGTTTTTGACATCAGCAAGTGGATAGGATTATATTTTATTTTGAAATAGTTTAATTTTTGTTAGCTCCCTATCATTATTTTGTATTTTAAGAAGTTTTTTATTATCTTTGCACGTTATAAACAAACAGATTTTTTCTGTATATTATGTCAGATTTTAAGATTACATCTAAATATAAACCTACCGGTGATCAGCCGGAAGCAATCGCCGAATTGTCTGAAGGAGTGCTTGAAGGGCATCCTTCGCAAACTTTACTTGGTGTCACCGGCAGCGGCAAAACTTTCACTATGGCCAATGTCATCCAGCAAGTGAAGCGTCCTACTTTGATTCTTAGCCATAACAAAACGCTCGCTGCTCAGCTTTATGGAGAAATGAAGAATTTCTTTCCCGATAATTCAGTGCAGTATTTTGTCAGTTATTACGATTATTACCAGCCTGAAGCGTATATTCCATCAAGCGATAAATATATTGAAAAAGACTTGATGATCAACGATCAGATAGAAAAATTGCGTCTTTCTACAGTTGCCGCCTTATTGAGTGGACGTCGCGATGTAGTAGTAGTTTCTTCTGTAAGTTGCATCTATGGTATGGGAAATCCGGAAGATTTCTCTAAGAGCGTCGTAAGAATAGAGGTCGGACAAAGGATATCGCGCAATGCCTTCCTTCGCCAACTTGTTGATTCCTTATATAGCCGAACAGAAACAGAAATAGGTAGCGGAGAATTCCGAGTGAAAGGCGACACTGTCGACATCAAACTCTCTTTTGAAGATATACAGCTCCGCGTTATGTTCTGGGGAGACGAGATTGAGAAAATACAGACTGTCGACCCCCAGACAGGTATAATTCTCAGCGAACTTGATGGGTTCAATATCTACCCTGCCAATATATTTGTGGCAAGCAAGGAGCGTACCAACAATGCTGTGAATCAGATTGCAATAGATTTGGGCACGCAGGCTGAATTCTTCAAAAGCGAAGGACGATTTCTTGAAGCGCAAAGGCTTACTGAGAGAGTTAATTATGACTTGGAGATGATTAAGGAACTTGGGCATTGCTCGGGAATTGAGAACTATTCCAGATATTTCGATGGTCGCGAACCGGGTATGCGTCCTTTCTGCCTCCTCGATTATTTCCCAAAAGATTTCCTCACCATCATTGACGAGAGTCATGTGACCTTGCCTCAGCTTAGAGGAATGTATTCTGGCGACCTTGCAAGAAAACTCAACCTCGTTGAATATGGATTCCGTCTTCCTGCCGCAATTGACAATCGTCCTCTTAAATTTGATGAATTTGAGCGCCTTACTCCTCAGACTATATATGTCAGCGCTACTCCGGGCGATTATGAGCTCCAAAAATCTGAGGGAATTGTCACTGAACAAATAATCAGGCCTACAGGTCTTCTTGATCCTGAAATAGAAGTGCGCCCTTCTATGAACCAAATCGATGACCTGCTTGAAGAAATCCAACTTAGAATAGAACGAGGAGAAAGGACATTGGTCACTACTCTCACTAAGCGTATGGCAGAGGAACTGGATGCGCATCTGCAGAGTTTCGGTGTAAGAAGTGCATACATTCATTCTGATGTAGACACTCTCGACAGAATAAGAATCCTTAACGATCTGCGTGAAGGCACTTACGATGTTCTAATCGGTGTAAACCTGCTTCGTGAGGGTCTTGACCTTCCGGAGGTATCGCTTGTGGCAATTTTGGATGCAGATAAAGAAGGATTCTTGCGCAATCATCGTTCGCTTACACAGACTGCCGGACGTGCCGCTCGTAATGTCAACGGTATGGTGATCATGTATGCAGACAAGATTACCGATTCTATGCAAAAGACCATTGATGAGACCGAACGACGACGGGCAAAACAGATGCTCTACAATGAGCAACATGGAATTACTCCTACTCCTATTGTCAAAAAGACAAATACCGATCTCATCGACCTTTATCAAGGCGGCTCTGCCGACAACAATGACTATACACCATCGAAACCGAGAGTATCGAAACCCGGAAGCACAAAACAACCGGCTAAAGTGCATAAGATTGAGCCTCGTCCTTATCTGGAAGAGGAACACCAGGAAGCGGCTCTTGTTGCAGATCCTATAGTAGAATATATGAGTTCTTCAGATCTCAAAGCCCGCATTGCAAAAGTGCAGGCAGACATGACAAAGGCTGCCAAGGCTATGGACTTTATGGAAGCTGCACGACTGCGTGACGAACTTCTTGCATTGAAAGACCTTGCAACTGCTAAAGAAACTGAAAGCCATGCATAAGAAGACCGATTTCCTCCCTACATCGGCTGATGAGATGAAAATGCTCGGTTGGGATCAAGCTGATGTTATAATCTTCAGTGGCGATGCTTACGTAGACCATCCTTCATTCGGAGCGGCTGTAATCGGACGTACACTTCAGAAAGCCGGATATAAAGTCGCCATAATACCACAACCTAATTGGCGTGATGATCTGCGCGACTTCAAGAAACTCGGAAGACCGCGTCTATTTTTTGGCGTTTCCGCAGGGGCGATGGACTCAATGGTTAACCATTACACAGCCAATCGCCGCCTACGCCATGATGATGCGTACACCCCCGGTGGTAAACATGGTATGCGTCCCGACTACCCGACCATTGTTTACTCAAAAATCCTCAAGAGTCTTTACCCGGATATCCCTGTGATTGCCGGTGGGATTGAAGCATCTCTAAGGCGCGTAGCTCATTATGACTATTGGGCTGACAAACTACGTCCTTCTATCCTTGCAGAGTCTTCGGCAGATATGATATCTTACGGCATGGGAGAGAAAACTATCCTTGCACTCGCTGAAAGACTTGATAAAGGTGAAAAAATATCTGAAATAAAGGATATTCCCCAGACTGTTTTCTTTACACATCCGAAAGATATAGAAGAAGATCCTGAGAATACAATTTTACTTTCAAGTTTCGAAGACTGTTTGGCTGACAAAAAGAAGCAGGCTATTAACTTCCGACATGTAGAAGAAGAAAGCAATAAATGGAGCGGCAAAACCCTTTATCAGTCTACAGGAGACCGCATGATACGCATTAATCCTATGTGGCCACCAATGGACAACGGGGAGATCGACGCATCTTTTGACCTTCCTTATACTCGTGTGCCTCATCCTCGATATAAAGGGAAGACAATCCCTGCATACGAAATGATACGACATTCCATCTGCATGCATAGGGGTTGCTTTGGAGGATGTGCGTTCTGCACTATTTCAGCACATCAGGGTAAATTCATTGCATCAAGAAGCAAAGAATCAATCCTTAAAGAGGCGAAGCAAGTCACACAAATGGAAGATTTCAAAGGTTATATTTCTGACCTGGGTGGACCTTCCGCCAATATGTATGCTATGGGAGGTAAAAACAAGGAAGCTTGTAAAAGATGTGTAAGACCATCTTGTCTGCATCCAAGACCGTGTCCAAATCTTGACAATGACCACTCTCCTCTCACTGACATTTACAGAAGCGTTGATGCATTGCCCGGAGTGAAGAAATCATTCGTTGGAAGCGGAGTGCGTTACGATCTGGCAATGGCTCCTACCGATTCCCCGGATAAGACAAGGGCTAACGCAGAGTATATAGAAGAACTCATCGCCAAACATGTGAGTGGAAGACTTAAGGTGGCTCCGGAACATACGTCAGACAGAGTGCTCGACTGCATGCGAAAACCATCATTCAAACTCTTTTATGACTTTAAAAAGATTTTTGACAATGTAAACCGCAAGCATGGTCTCAACCAGCAAATAATACCCTATTTCATTTCTTCGCATCCCGCATGCAAGGAAACTGATATGGCTGAATTAGCTTGTATCACAAAGGGTCTAAATTTCCATCTTGAGCAAGTACAAGACTTCACTCCCACTCCAATGACAGTGGCGAGTGAGATATACTATACAGGTATTCATCCATATACAGGAGAAAAGGTCTTTACTGCTACTACAGAAAAGGAAAAACTTGCACAGCGACAATTTTTCTTTTGGTATAAGCCTGAAATGAAGTCTCAGATTACTGATGAACTCCGTAGACTTCATCGACCTGATCTTATAAGAGCACTATATCCGGGTTTCAAACCATCGGACTATTCATCAAACCAGAAAAATAGAAAATTCAATAACTCAAACAAACCCAATAACAAAAAGACAAAAAAATGAACAAGTCAAGTTTAGCCATGGGCGCATTGATCTTTCCTCTATGTCTTGCCACATCCTGTAAGGAAGGCAACTCTGAGGAGAATGTGATTGAAAAGCCTGAGATCAACATCGTTGACGGCCAGATGACACCTGAAGTGCTTGAAGCTCTCGGACAGGTCAACGGCGCTGTCGCTTCTCCTGATGGAAAGACCATCGCATTTACTATTAAGTATGAGGATGTCAAAGAAAACAAGGGGAACTCTGAAATTTACACGGTTCCTGCTGAAGGCGGAGAAGTGAAAAGACTTACTCATACTTCTGGTTCGGAAGGGAATTTGCAGTGGATCAACGGGGGTGAACGTCTTGCCTATCTTGGGAAAGACACTCAGGGAAAGATGCAGATTTTCTCTATGGAGCCAGATGGAAGAAACGTGTCATGCCATTCTTCTGTAGAAAGCGGTGTCGAATGCTTCCTTTTCTCTCCTGACTCAAAGAAAGTTGTGTATTCAACTTCTATAAAAGATTTCAACCAGAAAGACTCAACTCTTTTCGAGGGACTTGACAAAACAACCGGCAGACTCGTTGATGACCTTATGTATAAACATTGGGATGAATGGGTAGAGGCTATCCCACATCCCTTCGTAGCTGACTTTGACGGAGCTGACATCACAGGAGCAAAAGATATAATGGCAGGAGAACCATTTGAATGCCCGATGAAACCATTCGGTGGCGCTGAATCATTCGCGTGGAGTCCTGACTGCAAGCAACTCGTATATGTAAGCCGTAAGCTCAAGGGCATGGACTATGCATATTCCACTGACAGTGACCTTTTCCTTTATGATCTCGAAAGCGGCAAGACAGATTGTCTTACTCCCGGAGAAGAGTGGCCCGGCTACGACACAGACCCTGCATTTTCACCCGATGGAAAGAGCCTTGCATTCCTCTCAATGAAGACTGCAAAGTATGAGAGCGACAAGAAGCGTCTTATGGTGATGGATATGGCTTCACGCAATGTGAAGGATCTCACTGAAGGTTGGGATCGCTGGCCGGAAGGCATCGCATGGACTCCGGATAGCAAGGAGATCGTATTTAATGGCTACAGCGACGGCGTGATGCCAATATTCAAGATAAACGTAGCAGACGCTAAGATTGAAGTGATAGCTGAAGGACAATACGATTACGTTGGTGTTCAGCCACTTGGCGATACAGGAAAAGTGGCATGCATGCGTCACTCTATGCTTGAGCCTAATGATATCTACGTAGCTGAAGCCGGCAACGTGAAGCAACTTACAGAAATAAACAAAGACATTCTTTCCCAGCTTGCTGAAGTGAAGGTCGAGAAGCACCTCGTTCCTACTACCGACGGCAAGGAAATGACATGTTGGGTTATCCTTCCTCCAAACTTTGATCCTAATAAGAAATATCCCGCTATCCTTTACTGTCAGGGTGGTCCGCAACAGGCCGTAAGCCAATTCTGGAGCTATCGTTGGAATTTCCGCATCATGGCATCACAAGGATACGTAATCATTGCTCCTAACCGTCGTGGTCTTCCGGGCTTCGGTGAGGAATGGAACCGTCAGATCTCCGGCGACTATGGTGGACAAAACATGCGAGACTATTTCTCGGCTACCGACTATATTGCAGCTCAGCCATACGTTGATGAGAAAAAGATTGGTGCAATCGGAGCAAGCTATGGCGGTTTTTCTGTATATTGGCTTGCCGGACATCATGAAGGCCGCTTTGCTGCTCTTGTAGCTCATGCCGGTATCTTCAATATGGAGGCCCAGTATCTTGAGACAGAAGAAATGTGGTTTGCTGATTTCGATATGGGTGGTGCTCCTTGGGACTCCAACAATGCCACAGCACAGCGCACATTCGCTACTTCACCCCATAAGTTTGTCAATAATTGGACTGCTCCAATTCTTGTAACTGTAGGAGAACTCGACTATCGTATCCTCGCTTCGCAGGGTATGATGGCATTTAATGCTGCCAAGATGCTTGGCCTTGAAGCTGAGATGCTCGTTTTCCCTGACGAAAATCACTGGATTTTGAAACCGCAGAATGCAATCCTCTGGCAGAGGACATTCTTCAGGTTCCTCGACAAATACCTCAAATAAAAGAAAAGATAATCATAACCTCGTAAGGACGCACGCCTCGTGCGTCCTTTATTTATATATAATACAACAAAATAGGACGTACGAGCTGTACGTCCCTACGAGGTTATTGATAAGTTGTATTTTATTTAGAAGTTGTATTTTATTTAGAAGTTGTAGCCGATCTTTAGATTGAAGCAATTGGAAGCGTTCGCGTTCTTAGGTGTCCAACATAGTGCTTGATAACCTATGCCGGCATATACCTTACCGAAATTCAAACCAATCATTGGATTGACTACTACAGCCCCACAATTAGTGTTTTCAGTATTGATTGCATATCCAAGATCTAAGGAGAAGAAAGGCTTGAAGTTTCCCATTTTCCCACTTACGTCGCCTCTTACGAAGATTGGGATGAGTGGACCATTATCAAAGTTCCACTGTTCCGTGATGCCGACACCTGCACCGAGACCGATATTATTGGTCATCATTTCATGGATACCACCTTGAACATTGAAACGGCAGGTATTGCCACCGGCAATTACCGGTTGGAACTCTACGAATGGATTCATCGCAAAAGCGGAGGAGAAAGCGGCAACTATGCCAACGAGTGTAAGGAATAATTTTTTCATAGTAGTATTTTGATTAAGTTAAGTTTTATTCATTAAACATCAAAATAGGTTAATGTGTTCAAATTAAATTAAAATTTTTACGATTGAATACTAAAAAAAGGACGCACTAACCATGCGTCCTTATGAAGTAGTTTGAAAATGTCAATTAGAACCTAACTCCGGCAGAGAGGATAATCTGATTGTTGGAGAAAGACAACTTAGATGTCGGACTTGGAATTTGAGGATTTGCAGGATCAGGTGTGTAAGCGTGGTATTCACTGCTCTGATGCTTGTTGACGTAGGCAGCATCAATATAAAAATGATCGAAATTGTATCCAAGACCACAAGTGATGTAATCGGTAGAATTATCCATCTTATAATTGGTCATTGTCCCGGAAGTATATATCATCATCGATCCATCTTTTGCTTCATTCCGTACAGGAGAAGAGACGTGGGCATATCCTGCTCTAACACTGAAACGAGGAGTGATACGATATTCTGCACCAACTCTAATGGTAGTCGTAGACTTATAGTATTCTTCAATATCAGCGTTGGTTGCATACCATGGATCAGTATTGATCAAGGAAGGAGATGCTTTGACCGCGGGAGCATAATACGGATAATCCCAGTCCCAATCGTCGAAACCTCCTCCGCCACCATATCCGAAATCATATCCACCTCCATTATAGAAGCGCATCTTATCATATTTTTGCCATTCAAAGTCAGCACTTACAATAAGATTTCTGCCAATTACACCTGCAACACTTGCGGTCAGACGCCAAGGAGTGCGGAAATTGTAGGAATTAAGGCCCCACTGTCCGTCGTTTGTAATAGCACGGTTCTGCTGAATATCGGGAATATTCACTCCATAATTGAAATTGGTGGATGCCACATAGCTTTCATTGATCGAATACCAGGTGGGCGATGCAAATGAAAGACCAAGACGGAGTTCCTGAATAGGTCTGTAGATCAGACCAACCTTTATGTTGTAGCCAGTGCCACTTGCATTATAAGAATTGGTCATTGTCCACATTGAAGAACTGTTTTCTGTACCATCCGGATTGTCGACAACTGCATTCTGAAGGTTTTCACCCCACAAAGCTGTCATACTGTAGTTAAGATTCATGATTCCAAAATCAACACCCCAGAACACTTTGTTAGCAATATTACCTCCGATAGCGATATTATATTCATCTACCCCACCGGTCGTAGTGACGTCAAACACACCGGATCCCGAGGTCGTGGCACCCCACTGTCCTATCCAGTTAGGCTGATCATCATCCCCTGTTGGGGTAATGAAGTAACTATCATAACCGAGAATAGAAAGCCAAGGGGCGGCATACCCTCCATCATTAGGATTATATGGATCAAAAGATACAAAACCATCTGTATCAAATATGGTGGTCACATCTCCTACTGTTACACCCTCATTATTACTAATTCCGGCAATGTAATTCGTCAATGAATTGCTGAGAGTTGGAACTACTCCGGAATAGTGCTGATTGAAGGAGGCTGCCCGATTGTAGGTAAATCCAACATTGATATTCGGCATTATTGAATTAGCCAGATTCCAGCTTGCTATGCCACCAATATTGTTGACGAGAAACTTAGTCTGGTCTTGAGTGTTTTTTACTCCCTGCGACTCAGAAGAAGCATTCTGAATGTCAAGATCCATTGTAATTCCTATCTCATTTCTTCTATATACTCCGATACCGGCAGGATTAGTAGAAATAGAACTCATGTCGCCTCCAAGAGCGCCGAAAGCTCCTCCCATACCCATATATCTCGCAGTTCCCTTCATGTCCGGTTGAGAAAACCGGAAACCGTCAATGGCACTTTGTGCATCTGAAATAAAAGGGACAGCCAAAGAGGCCGCGATAAAATATATCTTTTTCATGTAAATTCAATGTTAATATGATTACCTACGACCTCCGCGACCTCCGCCGCCACTTCTTGAACCGCCACCGAAGCTTCCGCCGCCAAATGAGCCATTGCCACTGGAACGTCCGGAATTATAGCTCCCGGAATTTCTGGTATTTGATGTATTGCGATTGCTGTTGTAGCTATTATTACGGTTAGTGTTGGTGGTATTATTATATGAGTTGCCTCTTGAATTACCGGTGTTACGATTGTTGGAATTACCATTTCCAACACTTCCGCTACCATTACCGGTGTATCTATGACCATTATTGCCAATAGTATAGCCACGATTATTGCCGGTAGCAGATGCGTTGTTTCTATTAGAATTCACACCTGCAGTTCCGGATGAGCCGCGACGATTTCCATTAATATTCCACTGAGAACCGGAAGAAGGACGATTGCCACCGTGGCCTGCCACAGCACTTCCCGGACGATTAGGATTACGATGGTTGCCTGCCCAACCGGTTCCCGGATTTACCGGACGATTGCCGCCGGGATTCCACGTTCCGTTAGGTCCACCCCAGCCCCAAGATGGACCGGGTCCCCATCCGGGACCGCCCCAACCCCATGACCAAGAGGGTCCCCAACCCCCTGATGGACCCCACCCCCCTGAAGGCCCCCCACCCCAAGACCCAGCTGGGCCCCCATTACAAGGGTGCTACCAAGCGCCGATGCGCCCCCCGCCGGAACCGACAATCCACTACCAAGGGTCAT
>JAIDTL010000029.1 GCA_029060725.1 Muribaculaceae bacterium
AGTTCGTAGCCGTAGTATTTAAGGGCGGTGGCTACTTTGGCGGAGTCGGTGTATAGGATGAGGCGGGAGGCGATGTTGATGGGATTGGCGGTCATTGTCCTGACGGCTTGGGCGGGGAGGGCGGAGAGGATAAAGATTAAAGATAAAAGAATGAATATTAATTTCTTTTTCATATTTTCTGTAGTGATCTTTTTTGATGGTGTCACATCGCGGATCGCTGACGCTTCGCTCGCTTTTTCGCCGATGGCGGCGGGTTCCCGCGGATCTTCTTTATTTTTAATGCTTTTGTCTTGCTATTGTCATGCTCTTGCCTCTCTTGCGACTCGGGCGTGCGCACGCGGATCTTGGATGAGCTTGGGCTTCGCCCGCTGGCGCGGATTTTTCAGAAGCAAGCGATCCGCGATGGCGAGCGCGGCAATGCCCAACCCACCCATCCGCGAGCGAACGCCAGAAGCCCGGAAGCACTCCCGAAGAGTGGCAATTTAAAAAGATCCGCGATAATCCGCTCGCGTCAGCGGCCCAGCCGGCGAAGCCCAGGCGATCCGCGATGTCAATATATCAAATAAGATAAATCTCTTAAGAAAGGATTGACGCGCGGGGGCGCATGCGGAGCATGCTTTATTACGTTGTTTGACGCGCGAGGACGCACTCGGAGAGTGCTAACTACTCTGATTGACGCGCGTGGGCGCACGCGGAGCGTGCTTTATTACGTTGTTTGACTCGAGGGGACGGGCACGGAGTGCCCTCTGTTACTAAAGGCGGAGGTTTGTCTCTATGAGGAGGGATTATCAACGATGAATTATGAATGATAAATGATGAATCTTTTTTAACGATTAACGATCAACCGGGAGGCTTTTAAATTAGATTCGATTTTATCAACATCTATATATGGACAAAGAGACATACGATGGTTTTCGAGGAGGGTGAGGAGGTCCTGGCGCTCGGCGTGGGAGGTGACGGAGGCGCGGGGGCTCTCGAAGGGGGTGAGGTAGGAGAGGGCACGGTCTATGAGCTGCAGGGTGCGGCGGCTTGGGCGCTTTATGCTGCGCGAAAGCTTGGAGGTCAGGTCTGCTACTTTCGACACGGATGTGTCTATCTTGCTGATATTCATCATTGGTGTCTGTGAACGGGGAGATGGGGTAGGGATATGATTATTCTTCTCTCGTGTGAGGTATCTTCCGGATGAAGATATGTCGAGAGGTCAGTTTTGAAAGTCCTTGGTTGTCAATACTTTGGAGTTTCATTTGTTTAGCACAGGTAGGTATCTCTTGCCAAGAGTTACCTACTTTGGAATGCAAAGATACAATTTTTTTTCGGAATATCCTCATTTTTAGGGAAAAAACTTTCCTGAAAAATTTTTAAAGAAAAGTAAAAGATGGTCAAATTTCGACAATTTGTTTAGCAGAATACAAAGTAAGTTCATAATTTATAGTTCATAATTAATAGTTTAGGACAGGTAGGTAACTCTTGGCAAGAGAGAAGGAGGGTTGCTAAACATTATATCCTTCCATGTTTTGACGCGCGGGGGCGCACGCGGAGCGTGCTTTATTACGTTGTTTGACGCACGCGGAGCGTGCTAACTACTCTGGTGCTATGAGCCGAGGCAGCCGAGGATCATGCCGTTGGCGCGGTCTATGGCTGAGCTATCGAGGGTGGCTAAGTATATTCGGGTGGTGGATTCTTTCTCATGCCCGAGTCCTTCGCTTATTAATGCTATTGGTATTCCTTCTGCTTTTGCTATGGATGCCCATGAGTGGCGAGCTACATACATGGTGAGTGTCACTCCAATGTCGGCTTTTTCCGCCACTTTCTTCAATTCTTTATTGATTCTTTCCCCCATATTCTTATATACATACCGGGGGTTTGACACATCGTTTTTTATTATGGGGAGAAGATAGCAACTGTCATTGATGGGCCATTTGTCTAAAATAGACTGCATTTCCTTGGTCCATTCTATCGAAAGTTGCTGACCAGTCTTGCGACGCCGGTAGGTGATGCGCCCATCTTTGAGGTCGGTCTTTTTGAGCATAGCCATGTCGACAAAACTCATACCTCTCAGCATAAAGCTCAAGATAAACATATCGCGGGCAAATTCGAGATTCCTTTTGTCGGAGAGGTCGAGCATATATATTTTCTTGATCATTGCGAGTGGCAATGCCCGCTTGGCGGTCTTTTCCGCTCCGGTGTATACACGCTTGAATGGATGGCGGTTTTCTACTAATTGCTCTTCCACTGCACGATTGTAGACAGCCCTAAGGATGCGCATGTAGAAGGAAATCGTATTGGGTGCTATCCCCTGATGCTGGAGCCATCCTTGATAACCTTCCATGACGGTGGAGGTGATCGTATCCATCCTTATATCATCCCCTTCGCGGAATTTCTTGAAACTGTTAAGTGCGGCGGCGTAGGTCTCAGACGTGCGTATCTTGCCATTTCCCCGCTGGCGTGTTATCACGGCTTGCATGAAGTTGAAAAGGGAATTGACAGCTGTCAGGCGGTTGAACTCTTCCACTATGTCGTCGACGGAATAGTGAAATCCTCTGAAATCGAGACATCGTATGATTTTGTTAAGTAGCTCTACATCCATGCGGATGTGTTCTCGAAGGGAGTCGATCATCGCTGCGCGTTCGGAAGAAACGGGGGATGCCAGCCTCCCTGTCTTTGAGTCCCATTCGGAAGGCAGGATGTGATAGTTGGTGAGAATCTGACGAGGTTTTCTCTCGTGGATGATTTGATAATAGAGGGAGCCTTCCCTTCCGGCTACGGAAGAGGCTCGAAACTTTGGTTTGATTGATGCCATGGTTTTTTACTATGAGTTATAAATTATTAATTATTAATTATAAATTATTAATTATCAACGATGAAGGATTAATAATATCCAATAAACTTGTAGGGACGCACGGTTCGTGCGTCCCTACATGGAGGATGTGTGGAGGCTGGAAAGCCTCCGTCCCATAGGAGGATGTAATATCGGATTGGGATGTACGTTAATATTATATGGAAAAAGATTCTAAGATATATGTGGCGGGCCACCGCGGGATGGTGGGGTCGGCAATCGTGCGCGAGCTGAAGAGGCTCGGATATACAAATATTGTCACGCGTTCTCATGCGGAACTCGACCTGACCGACCAGCGGGCTGTGAATGACTTTTTTGCCCAAGAAAGACCTGAATATGTATTCTTGGCGGCAGCGAAAGTGGGAGGTATCGTGGCGAATTCTGAGCATCCGGCAGATTTCATGTATGAGAATATGATGCTGGAGATGAATGTGATCCATGCTGCTTGGCGAAACGGGGTGAAGAAGCTTGAGTTCTTGGGGTCATCGTGCATTTATCCGCGAATGGCACCACAACCGATGCCGGAGACATGTCTGCTGACGTCGGAGCTGGAGAAGACCAATGAGGCATACGCATTGGCAAAGATTTCGGGGTTGAAGTATTGTGAGTATCTGAATCGTCAATATGGCACCGATTATATCTCAGTGATGCCGACCAATCTGTATGGACCCAACGACAATTATCATCCGGAGCATTCGCACGTGTTGCCGGCGCTTATAAGAAGATTTCATGAGGCTAAGGAGCAGGGACTCAGTGAGGTGGTTTGCTGGGGCGACGGCTCTCCCCTACGCGAATTCCTTTATGTAGATGACCTCGCCAACCTCTGCGTTTTTCTGATGAATAATTATTCCGGGGACGAGACGGTGAATGCAGGTACAGGGAAGGAACTTACCATAAAGGAACTTACGGAGCTTGTGGCATCTATTGTCGGCTACGAGGGTAAGATCCTTTGGGACACGTCGCGACCCAACGGGACTCCGCGGAAACTGCTTGATGTAAGCAAGGCTATGGGACTCGGCTGGACATATAAGACGGAACTTGCTGATGGCATCCGCCTCTCATACGAGGATTTTCTCAATTCAACGATTAACGATCAACGATGAAATCTGAGAAATCTGAGGACTCTGAGAAATCTGAGAAATCCGAGAACTCCGAGAACTCCGAGGACTCTGAGAAATCTGAGGACTCTGAGAAATCCGAGAAATCTGAGACTCCGAAAACTCTGACAATTACTAAAACTCTGAAACATATATGAAAACTGCTTTGATTACTGGCGTTACGGGTCAAGATGGGTCGTATCTTGCTGAACTTTTGATAGAGAAAGGATATGATGTGCATGGGACAATCCGGCGGTCGTCGGTAGATTTCCGTGAGCGCATCGCGCATCTTGAGGGTCACCCTCAGTTTCATTTGCATTATGCTGATCTTACGGATTCGATGTCGGTGATTCAGGTGCTCAGCAAGGTGCGTCCCGACGAGGTATATAATCTTGCCGCCCAGAGCCATGTGCAAGTGTCGTTTGACTCTCCAGAGTATACCGCCAATGTTGATGCCACCGGAGTGCTCCGCCTCTTGGAGGGTATTCGCCAGTGTGGACTTGCGCAGACTTGCCGCTTTTATCAGGCCTCGACTTCTGAATTATATGGAAAAGTGAGGGAAGTGCCACAGAATGAGAACACTCCGTTTCATCCTTACAGCCCGTATGCGGTCGCAAAACTGTATGGTTTTTGGATAGTGAAAGAGTATCGGGAAGCATACGGGATGTTTGCCTGCTCCGGAATTCTCTTCAATCATGAGTCGGAGAGGAGAGGGGAGACTTTCGTCACAAGAAAGATTACCCTTGCCGCAGCACGCATTGCGCAAGGGAAGCAAGAGAAGCTTTATTTGGGCAATCTGGATTCGCGTCGCGATTGGGGATATGCCAAAGATTATGTGGAGTGCATGTGGCTCATCCTCCAGCAGCCGGAACCGGATGACTTCGTGATCGCCACCGGGGAGCAGCATTCAGTGAGGGAATTTTGCATCTATGCATTCCGCAGGGCCGGGATTGAATTGGAATTTACGGGAGAAGGAATCGATGAGAAGGGTATCGACAAGAAGACCGGGAAGGTGGTGATTGAGGTTTCGCCTGATTTTTACCGGCCTACCGACGTAGTGAATTTGTGGGGAGATCCTACAAAGGCAAAAGAGAAACTTGGTTGGGACCCGACGAAGAGAACGAGTTTCGAGCAGCTTGTCAATCTGATGGTGGATGCCGACATGGAGAAGGTCGCCGTAGAGAGGGCAGGGGATCATGTTAGGCTTAACCTCGCTGAATTCCTTGAAAAAGGCATCGTCAAATAACTCAACTTTCGCAAGTACTAAAAATCTCACGCAAAGGCGCAAAGGGCTCGCTGAGAAACTATTAACTATAAACGATTAACGATCAATTATAGCTTCGCGACTTGGTTTTGGCAAGCACGCAATGATTGCGGGCTGCTACGCATCGCCCGGAGTACGCAGAGAACAAGCGCAGTTCCTGCGCTAAGGGATTGCACTTCAACATACAAGAACAAGCGAAACTTAAATTATTAAGTAATTGCTCAAATTAAATGTATAGTATCACTTAAATGTTTTTTACTGGAAATCAGTGACAAACAATTATGCATTATGAATTATGAATTATGCATTACCACTTAACTATTAAAAGCCCATCGGCCGGCATGGTCGATGGGCTTTTGGATGTACCTCCGAGGGGAATCGAACCCCTATCTAAAGTTTAGGAAACTTCTATTCTATCCGTTGAACTACAGAGGCTTTTTTATTTAAGTATTGAGTATTGAACAATAAACATTAAGTTAAAAAAACATTGTGTTTTGAACAATAAACATTGAGTTTTGAATTTTTACAATTTGTAAAAATTCAGGGAATGAGGAGATAGAAACCAAAATTTGGTTTCGATGTGCAAAGGTAATACTTTTTTGGGATTTGTGCAATTGTTATGAAGATTTTTTTGTGAGAGGGTCCCCTTTATCACTCAACCGAAAAGAGGAAGTATTTGTTAATAATGTAGACGTGGGCAAATAATCTGCTGCGCGTGATCATAATATTTCATACCATGAAAGAAAAAAAGATAGAGATAACTTATAAGTCCGTGGCTATGGATGAGCTTCCCGATGAAGACCGCGAACTCATAGAGCGAGCAAAGGGGATGACCTTCCGCAGCTATGCTCCCTATTCGCGTTTTCACGTGGGAGCAGCCGTGCGTATGGACGATGGCTCGATCGTCGGGGGATCGAATCAGGAAAATGCAGCATACCCTTCGGGCATTTGCGCCGAGCGGAATGCCGCATGGCAGGCGTCGGCACTTTATCCGGGGATGAGGATGAAGAAGATTGCGATAGCTGCCCGCAATGTCGGGCAAGGTGGCGCTGATGCCGCGTTTCAAGGGAGTCCGATTTCGCCATGCGGGGCTTGCCGCCAGGCTTTGCTGGAATATGAGCACCTGTATGGAGACATCGAGGTGATACTCTATGGCGCAGACAGCATCTATATATTCCCATCCATTTCAAGCCTCCTCCCCTTCTCATTCACAGAATTCTAATTGAAAAACACAATATATAATTATGGAAGAAATCAAAATCACATCTGAGATGGAAAATGAAAATCAGCCCGTCTCAGCACCCGAATACACAGGCACTCACCGTGCAGGATTCGTAAATATCGTAGGAAATCCAAATGTAGGCAAATCCACCCTTATGAATGATCTTGTCGGAGAACGAATCTCCATCATCACTTCTAAGGCACAGACCACTCGCCATCGCATCACAGGCATCGTGAATACGCCGGAATATCAGATTGTATTCAGCGACACTCCGGGAGTGCTGAAACCAAAGTATAAGCTTCAGGAATCGATGCTGGAATTTTCGGAAGGCGCATTGACGGATGCCGATATACTACTCTACGTGACAGACGTAGTGGAAGACCCGGAAAAGAATAAGGAATTTCTCGACAGAGTGGCAAAGGAGAGCGTGCCGGTTCTTCTTGTCATCAATAAGGTAGACCTCCTGAAAGGAAATGAAGAGTTGGATGCGCTGGTGGATGCTTGGAAGAAACGTCTTCCGAACGCAGAGGTTTTCCCTGTGAGCGCGACCATGAACTTCAATGTAGACAACCTGAAGGCCCGCATCATAGAGCTTCTGCCGCCGTCGCCTCCATTCTTCGGTAAGGATGCGCTGACCGACAAGCCGATGCGCTTCTTCGTCACCGAGATCATCCGCGAGAAGCTGCTTCTCAATTATGACAAAGAGATACCATATTCAGCCGAAGTTCTCGTAGAGAAATTCGAGGAGAAAGAGAATTCGATCCATATCATGGCAGTGATCTATGTAGAAAGAGACACCCAGAAAGGTATCATCATAGGTAAGGGAGGCGAGAAGATCAAGAAGATCGGAATCTCCGCGCGCCATGACATAGAGAAATTCTTCGACAAGAAAGTATATCTGGAGCTGTTTGTAAAAGTAGAGAAAGACTGGAGAAACAGAGAGAACAAACTCCGCCAGTTTGGATACATTGAATAAAAGAAATTATGAGCAAGTTAGTAGCAATAGTAGGGCGGCCGAACGTGGGTAAATCCACGCTCTTTAACCGTTTGACGCAGACTCGGGCCGCCATTGTAGATGATACGTCGGGCACGACACGCGACCGCCAGTATGGCAAAGTAGACTGGGACGGCCAGGAATTCTCCATTGTAGACACCGGCGGATGGGTAGTGAACTCCGACGACGTGTTTGAGGAGGAAATCAACAAGCAGGTGCATATCGCCATCGAGGAGGCAGACGTAATCCTCTTTGTGGTGGATGCATCAGTGGGGGTCACCGACCTTGACGACAAGGTGGCAGCCATACTGCGCCGCAGCAAGAAGCCTATCATCCTTGTAGCAAATAAGGAAGACAAGAGCGACTCAAAATATAATGTAGCAGAATTCTATTCCCTCGGTCTTGGAGATCCAATTGAGGTGTCTTCAGCTAATGGATCTGGCACCGGCGACCTTCTTGACGAAATAATCAAGGATTTCCCGGACACTCCTGACAAAGACGACACGGAAGAGAATATCGCCAAGTTTGCGATCGTAGGACGTCCGAATGCGGGAAAATCATCACTCATCAACGCTTTCATCGGCGAGGAGCGCCATATAGTGACCGACATCGCCGGCACCACCCGCGACTCTATCTACCACCGCTATAATAAATTTGGTTTCGACTTCTATCTTGTGGACACCGCAGGAATCAGGAAGAAACAGAAAGTGAACGAAGATATAGAGTATTACTCTGTGATACGTTCTATTCGCGCCATAGAGGCATCAGACGTGTGCATTTTGATGATAGACGCCACGCGTGGCATCGAGGGCCAGGATGCGAATATCTTCTCGCTGATACAGAAAAACAAGAAGGGCTTGGTAGTATGTGTCAACAAATGGGATCTCGTAGAAGACCGCAGCCTTGAGTCGCAGAAGCGCTATGAGGCAGCAATTCGCGGCAAATTCGCGCCTTTCACCGACTTCCCGATCATCTTTGCCTCGGCACTGACAAAACAGAGGATATATAATGTGTTGGAGACGGCAGTAAAAGTGTATGAAAACCGCCGCAGAGTGATCCCGACATCCCAGCTCAACACTTATATGCTTGAAGAAATTGCCGTGACTCCTCCACCAAGCAACAAGGGTAAGTTTGTGAAGATCAAATATGTCACGATGCTAAAGGATTCCGTCATCCCTACCTTCGTATTCTTCTGCAACCTTCCGCAGTGGGTCAAGGAGCCGTACCGCAGATTTTTGGAGAATAAGATCAGAGCCAAGTGGGACTTCCACGGCACTCCGATACAAATATTCATGCGAGAAAAGTAATGAAGAAGAAATTAGTGATAAGCACCGGGGCCGGGATCAGCGCCGAGTCAGGGATAAAGACATTCCGCGACGCCGGAGGTCTTTGGGAAAACTATCCCGTGATGGATGTAGCATCAGCCGACGGTTTTCGGAGAAATCCTGAATTAGTACACGAATTCTACAACCAGCGCCGCCACGACCTCCTTAAGGCTGAGCCCAATGCAGCCCACAGGGCACTTGTGGAGCTTGAGAAGGACTACGACGTATATATCATCACGCAGAATGTCGACGACCTCCACGAACGCGCAGGATCAAAGAATATCCTTCATCTTCACGGGGAGCTGATGAAGATCCGCTCGATCGTGCATCCGGAATATGTGGAGACCCTTACTCCCGATAATCTCGACACGACTCCGGCAACCCGAGGCAAGAACGGCGACCCGATGCGTCCGCATATCGTCTTCTTCCAGGAGGCAGTGCCAAACATTGAGAAAGCTATGGAGCTTGCGCACGAAGCTGACATCTTTTGCGTTATCGGCACAAGTCTCGCAGTCTACCCGGCAGCCGGACTGATCTATAGCGTAAGGCCCGGAGTCCCCATCTATTATATTGATCCGAACCCCGCCTCAACGCCCGCCATCCCCAACCTGACGGTAATCCCCGAACCCGCCACCAAAGGCGTCCAGACCCTCGCCCGCTTACTTAAAGATGGACGATAAACGATGAACGATAAACAATCAATTATCAACTTTGGCTTCGCATTGCGCGGCATCGGGATAGATAATTGCACATTTTTGTATATATGCGCTGATTATTAAATTTTGTTAAACCTTTTTTAACATTAGCGTTTAGTTAACATATTTTGCTTATCTTTGTAAGTGCAAAGATAAGCAAATTGTTTTTTGCTACTTTGCCAATCATTGATTTAAACGATTAAACTACAAAATATGGCAAAAATACAAGGAGCCGTCACCGTCAACAAAGAGCGGTGTAAAGGATGCAATCTGTGTGTGGTAGCCTGTCCGACCGATACGCTTTCACTTCAGCCTCTTGAAGTGAACGACCGTGGCTATCACTTCGCATATATGTCTAACCCGGAGGCTTGCATCGGCTGCTGTAGCTGTGCATTAGTGTGCCCGGATGCATGCATTGAAGTGTATCGCGTCAAATTAGACTAAATCCAGACCACTTGAAAACCAGAAAACCCACCAGATATGAAAGAAATCACACTAATGAAGGGGAATGAAGCGATCGCCCATGCTGCCATCCGCTACGGATGCGACGGCTATTTCGGCTATCCCATCACCCCTCAGTCGGAAGTGCTCGAAACCCTCGAGGCACTCATGCCCTGGGAAACCACCGGCATGGTAGTGGTCCAGGCTGAATCTGAAGTAGCCGCCATCAACATGGTCTATGGAGGCGCGGCTACAGGCAAGGCAGTCATGACATCCTCGTCGTCGCCCGGCGTCAGCCTAAAGCAGGAAGGTATCTCTTATATAGCAGCCTCATCGCTGCCGGCACTGATCCTCAACGTAATGCGCGGCGGACCGGGACTTGGCACAATCCAGCCCTCACAGGCAGACTACTTTCAGGCTGTCAAAGGAGGAGGACACGGAGACTACCATCTGATAGTGCTTGCTCCATCCACAGTGCAGGAAATGGCAGACTTCGTAGGTCTTGGTTTCGATCTGGCATTCAAATATTGCAACCCTGCGATGATCCTTGCTGACGGCATCGTAGGTCAGATGATGGAAAAGGTGGTACTTCCCGAGCAACGCCCACGCCGTACAGACGCTGAAATACGTGAGCAATGCCCCTGGGCAGTGACAGGACGCCATGGTCGCCGCAAACGCAACGTCATTACCTCCCTTGAGCTGGAATCAGACAAGATGGAAGTGATCAATGAGAAGCTTCAAGCAAAATATCGCGAAATAGAAGCCAACGAAACCCGTTGGGAAGAGATCGACACAGAAGACGCTGACTATCTGATCATCTCATTCGGTTCGGTAGCCCGTATCTCCACCAAAGCAAAAGAACTCGCAGAAGAAGAAGGCCTGAAGGTAGGCATCATCCGCCCCATCACCCTCTGGCCATTCCCATCAGAGGCTATCCGCAAGGCAGCCGAAGGGAAGAAAGGGATTCTTGTCGTAGAGCTCAACGCAGGGCAGATGATAGAAGATGTGCGTCTTGCTGTCCACGACTATCTTCCGGTGAAGCACTTTGGCAGAATGGGGGGTATTATCCCAAGCCCCTCCGAGATCGTAGAAGCCCTAAAGCAAAAACTAATAGAGAATTCATAAGGACTCCAAGCCTTTAAATCTCTTAAAGCCTTTAACGAAAAATGAATCTCCAAGATATAATAAAGCCCGAAAACAAGGTTTACGCCGCTCCTGAACTCCTTGATGAGGTCAATATGCACTATTGTCCGGGCTGCAGCCACGGAGTGATCCACAAGCTCGTGGCAGAAGTGATTGCAGAGCTTGGCATAGTGGAGCGTGCTGTTGGCGTATCTCCTGTAGGTTGCGCTGTATTCGCATATAATTATATAGACTGCGACTGGATCGAGGCAGCCCATGGCCGCGCCCCGGCTATCGCAACCGCCGTCAACCGCCTTTGGCCTGAGAATGTGGTCTTCACTTATCAGGGCGACGGCGACATGTCTGCCATCGGCACTGCAGAGACAATCCATGCTGCAAACCGTGGCGAAAATATCGTCATGATTTTCGTCAACAACGCCATCTATGGCATGACCGGAGGCCAGATGGCCCCGACTACTCTACTGGGACAAAAGACAGCAACCTCACCTTACGGCAGGCGCGTCGACCTGAACGGATATCCGCTTGAGATCACCAACCTGCTCAAGGAACTTGACGGAACATGCTACGTCACACGCCAAAGTGTACACACACCTGCCAACGTGCGCAAGACAAAAGCAGCCTTGAAGAAAGCATTCCAAAACGCCATCGACAAGAAAGGAACTTCGGTGGTGGAAGTAGTCTCCACCTGCAACTCCGGCTGGAAGATGACTCCTGAGAAAGCCAACGAATGGATGGCTCAGAATATGTTTGAGAAATATCCGCTCGGAGATCTGAAAGTTTAATAATTTAGAAAATTCTAAATTACAAAGAAATGAAAACTGAAATAATAGCTGCCGGATTTGGAGGACAAGGAGTGCTCTCAATGGGTAAGATCCTTGCATATTCCGGACTTATGGACGATAAGGAAGTGACTTGGATGCCCTCTTACGGACCTGAACAGCGCGGAGGCACAGCCAATGTCACTGTCATCCTCAGCGATGAGCGTATTTCCTCGCCGGTGCTTGACACCTATGACATCGTGATAGCCCTCAACCAGCAAAGCCTCGATAAATTCGGCCCAAGGGTAAAGGCCGGAGGAATACTTATCTACGACACCAACGGCATCCACAAGCACCCTGATCGCAACGATATCAGCATCCACCCGATCAATGCAATGGACGCTGCCCTTGAACTTGGCAACACCAAGGCATATAACATGATCGTCATGGGAGCGCTATTAGAAGCGATGGAATATAAGATTCCAATGGAAAATGTAGTGAAGGGATTGAAGAAATCGCTTCCTGAGCGTCATCACAAGCTCATTCCTCTCAATCAGCAGGCCATCGAGAAAGGCCGATCACTCCTACAGAAATAACTATTCAATATATCGAGAAGGGAGGGACCGCAGCAGCGATCCCTCCCTTTAATGCATAATTATCAGCTTTAGTGATAACTAATCTTACTGTATCATTTGTGGCTGTTTCTTACCGAAGAATTTGTCGATTATGAGAGCTATGAAGCCGTCGCCGGTGACATTGCATGCCGTGCCGAAGCTGTCCATTGCAATGTAGAGGGCTATCATAAGAGCTTGATCACCTTCTGAGAAGCCTAAAATGCTTGATAATATTCCTAAAGATGCCATAATAGCACCCCCCGGCACGCCGGGAGCTGCCACAATCGAAACTCCCAACATACAAATAAATCCTGACATCATGCCAAAATCATACGCATGTCCCTGCATGATCATCAAAGCCAACGCACAGCATACAATCTTCATCACGCTGCCGGACATGTGGATAGTGGCGCAAAGCGGAACTACAAAACCGGCCACATCTTCCGACACACCCATCTTGATGGCCTGACGCAGAGTGACAGGAATAGTGGCAGCAGAGGATTGAGTGCCCAAAGCCGTGAAATATGCCGGCAGCATCGTCCAAAGCAACTTAAATGGATTGCGCTTCACGAAGAGAGCTGCTATGCAATATTGAAAGATTAGCAAGAATATATGCAAGGCAAATATCACTCCAATGATCTTTGCAAAAGCTGTCAGAATCCCCATCACCTGACCGGAGACCGTCATATTAAGGAAGATGCCGAAAATGTAGATCGGGAGAAGAGGGATTATGGCACCGGCAATCGTCATCTGCACTATGTCGCGGAATTCTACGAGACACTTCTTCAGCGTCTCACCCTCCATCCTCGACAGACAGATACCGACAGTGAAAGCCGTCACCAAAGCTGTCATGACCCCC
This sequence comes from Muribaculaceae bacterium, assembly GCA_029060725.1. Taxonomy (GTDB): domain Bacteria; phylum Bacteroidota; class Bacteroidia; order Bacteroidales; family Muribaculaceae; genus Lepagella. Next base: position 13,249 of record JAIDTL010000029.1, read on the forward strand.
ATCAGCGGAGGCATTTCTATGGTAAAAAAGGGTTCCAGGTCATGGCCTTCAGTGATACCCTTCAAATTATCGGGAGATATCAAGTGAGGGAAGATCGATTCGCCGACCCCGTAGCTCAAGAATCCTGACATCAACGTAGCAATATATGCTATTAGGGCAGTCCAGACGAGCATTTTCCCGGCATTCTTGCCTATTTCCGCAATAGCCGGAGCTACAAACCCCAATATAATGAGCGGAATCAGGAAACCCAAGAATTGGCTGAAAATGGCATTGAAGGTCATGAAGACTCTTCCAGCCCATATCGGGAAGAAATTTCCGGCAGCGATTCCGAGCCCTATGGCAATCAGAATCTTCACAAGGAGATTGACGCGAATCTTTTTCATTGTCTTATTAGCAATTGACGGTTGTACGCACAAAATTAGGTAAAAAAAATCAATCCACCAAATCATCCAGAGTGTTGGATAGGGCATGAATGATAAAAAAACGCAATGTAGAAACTATTGAAGAGTGGAAATTTGGGATTTTTTTGTTAATTTTGCGTCATGAACAAAACTGAAAAGAAAAATAAACGGGTATTCGTATCCGGATGCTATGATATGCTGCATTCAGGACACGTAGCCTTCTTTAAAGAGGCTTCCAAATATGGCGACCTGTATGTAGGGATCGGATCCGATAAGACTATCGAAGAGCTTAAAAACCGAAAAACGGTTTGCTCTGAGAAAGAACGATTATATATGGTGAAGTCTATACGCTACGTGACAGATGCATGCATCAACAACGGAAGCGGGATGATGGATTTCATAGAGTCTGTAGATAGATTCAATCCGGACGTTTTTGTGGTCAATTCCGATGGAGGAAGCGACACCAAGAGGAAATTCTGCGAGGAGCGAGGCATTGAATATGTAGTGCTGGAGCGGGAACCGGAAGAAGGCCTTCAGGCACGCTCTACGACCGCGCTGCGCAAAGACGTGAAAAGCCATTTGCCCTATCGCGTAGACATTGCCGGGACATGGATCGACCAGCCTTACGTGTCGGAACATGGCTCAGGATGGGCTATAACAGCATCAATCGAACCTACCTACGAGTTTATGGAGCGGGGAGGGATGTCAACTTCCACACGCAACGCCGCTAAGAAAATTTGGCCATACGAACTTCCTGCATACAATGAGGAGATGCTCGCCCGACTCCTCTTCTGCTTTGAGAATGATCCTGAGAATGAGGGCCATGTGTCGGGGGCACAAGATGCAATCGGCATTTGTGTGTCCGGACTCTCGCGCCATTATTACGACGGACACTATTGGCCAAAGACTATCGAGACTGTGCACGATGAGGAAATCCTATCTTGGCTTGAGAGCCATCTATGTGTGATGCCTATGTTTCCGAGGAGAAAAGGGTGCTCGGTAGTGGAAGGGAAAGACATCACGCCTGAAAAGGTGAAGGCTCTCACTGAGGCAGCCGACAGATGTTGGGATGCCATAATGAAGAAAGATTTAGAAGCCTTTGCCAAAGCTTTCCTCGATTCATTTCACGCACAGATAGCGATGTTCCCGGCAATGATGCAGCCCGGGGTGGAAGAGCACTTGGCGAAATGGAAAGACAAAGCTCTGGCATGGAAGATGCTCGGTGCCGGCGGGGGAGGAAACCTCCTTTTAGTAGTCGAGTCAATCCCGGAAGGGGGAATTCCTATAAAGATCCGCCGCAGAGAGTGAGACGGCATCCCCCTAAACAATGAATCGTAAACAGTAAGTTGTAAACAATAAACATTAAGTTAAGTTGTAAACAATAAGCATTAAGTAATAAATATTAAATTACTAAGAATATCATGAAGAGATTGATGATTTTGGGTATGGCAGTTATGACTGCTATCTCAGTGATGGCAGACGATGCCAAATATGTGTTTTATTTTATCGGAGATGGAATGGGTCTCGGCCATGTCAATGCCACCGAGGCTTACAACCGCGACGTCCTCAAGGGGGAACAACCGATTCTAATGATGACCTTCCCCGTGGCATCACAAGCTCGTACATACTCAGCTTCGTCTCCAATCACTGACTCTGCTGCTGCAGGGACAGCTCTTTCCACAGGATATAAGACTAAGAACTCCATGATCGGAATGAATCCCGATACGGTAGCAGTCAATAGCATTGCTGTAGACTTCATGAAAGCTGGATATGCAGTGGGAGTAGGCACTACCGTACAGGCTGACGATGCCACCCCGGCTGCTTGGTATGCGCATGCGGAAAATAGAGGGATGAAGGAGTCAATCGCACCCCAGGCTGCGGAAAGCGGTCTCTCTTTCTTGGCTGGAGGCGGTTTCAAATTGTACGGAGCCGGAGAAGAAGCTTACACTGAATTTTTAAATGTAATGCGCAAGGGCAACTATGAAATAGCCGAAGGATACGCTGCATTCAATGAGCTGAAAAAGAAAGGGGGCAAGTTTCCGCAGAAAGTGATGCTGATACCTGAAAATGCTGCAGGCGGACAGGTTGGATATACGATCGACTCTATACCGGGATACCTTACTTGCGCACAGATCACAGAGGCTTGCCTACATACACTTGAAAGCGCAAATCCTGACAAGTTCCTAATGATGATAGAAGGAGGCAATATCGACTGGGCAGCGCACGCCAACGACGGTGGAGGCGTAATCAAGGAGATACTTAACTTCCAGGACGCAATCAATGTGGCTTACCAATTCTATCTGCGTCATCCAGCGGAGACTCTGATTGTAGTGACCGCTGACCATGACACGGGAGCAATGGCATACGGACGCAACGGCGGAGCTTACAACATCGCATACGCTGACGCTCAGAAGATATCGAAGGATGCCTTTGCCGATTGGACCCGCGAATGGGGAAAGAACACCCAAAATCCCACATGGGAGGAAATGGAGAATGTACTTAAGGAAAAACTTGGATTCTGGAGCATTGTGCCGGTGAATAAGAAGCAGACCGACGAACTGAAAAATCTGTTTGAAGAGACATTCATCACAAAGAGAGCAGAAGATGAAAAGACTCTCTACCATACCTTCAATGCCTTCACTGCGAAAGCATTTGAAATACTCAATTATCATATAGGCATAGGCTGGACCACTACATATCATGCCGGTAACTTTGTGCCGGTCTATGCCATAGGTGCGAATGCTCAGTATTTTACCGGAAGCCTAAATAACACCGAAATACCCCTGCTGATCAAGCGAGCCGCCGGACTCTGATTATCTTAGTAATTTGGAAAGGACCTTAAGGCCCTTAGAGACATTAAAGACTTTAAGGCCCTTAAAGCCCTACAGAAAACAATGAAGACAAAATATTATGTAGTTTGGAATGGGAGAGTGCCGGGGGTTTACGACAATTGGAGCGATTGCGAGGAGCAGATTCTCAATTTCCCGGGAGCGAAATACAAAAGTTTCTCTTCGGCAGCCGAAGCTGCGCAGGCTTTCAGAGGAAACGACGATGAGAGCAACCCGGCAGATCTGGGTACGCTTCTTATAGCAGCTGCCGACCATAGACAAGAATCAACTTTCAACCCGGGAGCTCCATCATATATGAGCAATCCGGATATTGATAAAGATGCTTGGGCTGTAGATGCTTCCTGCCAAGGGAATCCCGGGATTATGGAATATCGCGGCGTGGAACTTTCTACCGGCAAGCAACTCTTCAAAGTTGGACCATTTAAAGATGGCACCAATAATATTGGCGAATTTCTTGCTATCGTGCATGCTTTGGCCGAAATGAACCGCCGCAATGAATGGCATAATATATATTCCGACTCTAAGACTGCTTTGGCTTGGGTACGCAACCGCCAAGTAAAGACCCAACTTAAGCAGACCGATTATAACGCAAAGCTTTTTGAGCTCCTTGGGCGCGGATTGGTATGGATCAGATCGCATACGTGGCCGATCAAGATAATGAAATGGCAGACAGAGCTTTGGGGAGAGATTCCCGCAGACTTCGGAAGAAAATAACATGGCTACTTTCTTCCGAAATCTGCAAGTACTGAACAATGAACAATAAACAATAAGTATGGACTATAGACTAAGCGAGATTTTGAGCTGCCGAGTTAACACTTAATGTTTAATGTTTAATACTTAATACTTCAAAATAAGTATGAATTTACGAGAATGGGTAACTGAGTGGATGAACTCCATGATGGGTATGGAAGCGGCAAAGCCTCTTATCAGCCCCACGATATTGTTGATAATAGTGCTTGTATCTGTAGCATCTTATTTCCTTTGCGTAAGGATTGTGACACCTCTCACAAATTTTATCACTCGCTATACAGAGACAGAATGGGACGACGACATTCTCAACGGCAAGGCGATGAGGGCATTTTCCCAGCTCGCCCCGGCTCTGATACTGGCTTGGCTTTTGCCCCAAGCTTTCTCCAATCATATATGGGGTGTGGTGATAGTAGAAAAGCTGACCCAAGTGTATATTGTATATGCGGTGATCAATCTCCTTTCGGTGTTGATGTCAAATACTGTCGAGGGGTTTGAGAAACGAGACAAGGCGAATGAGCACAACCTAAGTGTAATCGAAGGAGCATTGAAACTCATTCTTGTGCTCATCGGAATCATAGTCTCGCTGAGCATTCTCTTCGACAAGAAACCCACTATGGTACTGACCGGATTCGGAGCATCGGCAGCAGTGCTTATGTTGGTGTTTCAGGATACAATCAAAGGATTCGTAGCCGGAGTGCAATTGACACTCAATAATATGCTGAAGAAGGGAGACTGGATTATCTGCGACAAAGCCGGAGCCAATGGTGAAGTGCAGGAAATAAAATTGACTACGGTGAAAGTCAGGAATTGGGATAACTCTATAGTGACCATACACCCCTATACACTAATCACCGACTCCTTCCGCAACTATCAGAATATGCGGGAGGTAGGAGCCAGAAGAGTGTCCCGGTCGATCTACATTGACTTTGATTCCATTAGGTTTTTGGCTAAAGAAGAGATAAATAAGCTAATGGAAAAAGGTCTTGTCTCCGAGCACTCAATCAAGCATGCAAATCAAGAAGTGAATATTTCTTTATTAAGAAAATATCTTATCAGGTATCTTACGATGCATCCGGATGTAATCAAAAAGCATCCGGATCCTGCAGTCATCTTGATGGTGCGTCAGCTTCAGCCTACCCCCCAAGGTCTCCCTTTAGAGCTATATTTCTTCACGAAGATCACGTCATGGGCTGCCTACGAGCGGTTTCAGGCTGATATCTTCGACTATGTCTATGCCTGCGTAAGCGAATTCGGGCTCCGCATCTATCAAGCACCATCAGGAAGCGACATTCGCAGACTCCCCCTCGG
>JAIDTL010000003.1 GCA_029060725.1 Muribaculaceae bacterium
AAAAATCTTTATCATGCAAATCAAAAATGTATTTTCTTAAAAAATTACGTCAACGACCTATCGTTTTTTTTACGTTGGTTTATTTTTGTCGCGTCAAAAACGTAATCAAGCATGCTCCGCATGCGCCCCCGCGCGTCCAACGGTAATCTGCAATGCGCAAGCCCCCACCTCCCAAATGACCTTTCATTGGATCTTTTAAGATGATGTTCACATCGCGGATCGCGACGCTTCGCTCGCTTATTTCGCCGATGGCGGCGGATCCCCGCGGATCTCTTTATCTTCCTTACTCTTGTCGTGCTCCTGGATTTCTACCGCGACTCGGGCGTTCGCACGCTGATCATGGCTGAGCGTGGGCTTCGCCCGCTGGCGCGGATTTTTTCAGCAGCAGGGGATCCGCATCGGCGAGCGCAGCGATGCCCAGCTCAAATCCCCGTGCGCACGCCCGAAGCCCGGAAGCACTTCCGAGGCTCGGAAAATTATAAAAAATCCGCGAAAATCCGCCAGCGTCAGCGGCACAGCCGGCGCAGCCCAGGCTATCCGCGATGTGACTCCATCAAAAAAGATTCATCTCAAAAGATAGAGTTTGCCGCGGTGGGGCGCATGCGGAGCATGCTCTATTACGTTGCTTGATGCGCGTGGGCGCATGCTTTATTACGTTGTACAAAAAAGGGACGCACGAGGCGTGCGTCCCTACGAGGTTAATGAGGATTTTTTGTTAGCTCAAGTATGCTAAATTCTAATCCACGTTTGTTTTTATTTTCGTTGTAATTGGCACCGATGAGGTAGACGGGGCGAGGATCAAGAGCATAGCGACCGGCATAATCGCGCGATTGTATTTGGTCTATTGCTTCCTGAACGCTCTTATTGTATTTAAATTCGAAGATATATATGTTATTTCCGGAGAATACCTCAATGTCGCTACGTCCTTGATAACTATAGTGTTCGGCAATCGTTTGTGTGCCACAAAGCACTGCAATTAGGTATGTAATTGCACGATATGTTGACTCTTTGTGGTCATCATACGGTAGAGTTTTAAGAAGTGTTGCCATTCGCTCCATGAAGTCACCGGGGCGACCGGCAGTCAGATCTCTCTGGAATAAGGAGAAATTGAAGGGACTAAATGGATCTGAAGTATCAGGGAGAAAGACTTGCAGCAATTCTTCGTAGAATCCTGTTTCAACTTCCCTGTTTGGGAAACGGAGTTCATACCGGTTTTCATTCTCAATGAATGAGCCTATTGTAAGGTAACCTGTCTGGAACATCAATGGGATTGGATTTCTATCGTTAAGGCCAACTGAAATCAGTTCTTTTCTGGAACAGGTCTGTCCATTAATCGCAGGAGGGAATATTCTAAGGTTCTTTATCCGTCTTGCTAAGAACGTCGGAGTCCCTGTCAAGAACCAATAGGGATCTATTCTCTTATTTTTCAGAGCCTGCAATATACTAAATGGGTTATATAGACGCGAGCCTTCTTCAGTGAATAGGTAACCGTCATAATACTCCCTAAGAGCTCGGAGGGTGTCATCGAAGGTTTTCTTGCGCTTTTCAGCGAGGGTCTGGATACCCGGGCGGAAATTGCTGACCAGCTCATCTTCTGTCCAACCGCAAATGTCGGCGTATTCATCCACTATTGAGATATCGTCGAGGTTATTCAAGTCGCTGAATATGCTGACCTTGTTGAAGCGAGCAACTCCGGTTATGAAGACAAATCTTATATACTTGTCCATACTCTTGAGATTTCCGAAAAAGCTCTTGAGGATGCGTTGGTTTTTTTCAAACAACTCCTTATTCTCTTCAATGTCGAGCAGAGGCTTATCATACTCGTCAATGAGTATTACTACCTCGCGACCTGTCTGTCTATAGGCAGCCTCGATGAGAGCCTTGAAGCGTTGAGATGGAGACGTATCTTCGATGTTTTTACCGTAAATTTTCTCATGTGTCCTAAGATATGAATCAAGAAGGAGTTCCAGCCCATTTTCGAGGCTGAAATTTTCCGCATTGAAGTCGAAGTGAAGGACCGGAGATGGCGTCCAGTCAAGGTCCATGCTGTCAGCCGCAAGTCCTTTAAATAGTTCTCGTCGACCCTCGAAGTATGCTTCGAGCGTAGATAGCAGCAAGCTCTTTCCGAACCTCCTCGGGCGACTCAGAAAAATGAATTGACCTTGACTCAACAAGGACTTTATATAGTGAGTCTTGTCTACGTATGTATATCCTCCTCCAATAATTTTGGCGAAGGTCTGTATTCCGACGGGGTATCTGAGTAGATTCATTATTACTGCGTATTAGGATGCAAATATAATACAAATCTTTCTCCAATCCAAATCAATGTTTAAAAATAAGCAGGTACAAACACAAAAAAGGGACGCACGTGGCGTGCGTCCCTACGAGGTTATTAGCGGAATTCTAAATTATTTTACGATGATCTTCTTGCCCCTTGATAGACGATGAGGATGTAAAGACCCGGACGAGTTGGCTGAGCAACGCACAAAAAAGGGACGCACGAGGCGTGCGTCCCATTGTGGTTATTTGCGGAATTATGAATTAGAAATTGAAATTAATTCATAATTCATAGTTCATAATTATTTTACGATGATCTTCTTGCCATTGTGGATGTAAAGACCCGGACGTGTTGGCTGAGCAACGCGTACGCCGTCGATAGAATACCAGTTGTTGTCAACAGCCTTAACAGCCTCAACGTTTTCAACTGCGTCGCCACCGCCTACCTGGTTGAATACTGTCAGGCAAGTTGCAACTGTATCGATACGGTAAACAGGGCAAGATACAGTGTACTTACCTGTTTCTTCATTGAGAACACCGTTAGCTGATGCGCTATATACTGTGTTCTCGCCAGCGAGCAATTCATAGTATTCTTCTACTGTTTCGCAAACAGGGTGGTTAGAGTTGCTACCATAGCTATTGATAGTATTGATAACTACGAAGTCAGTTGCATCGAGATCGAGAACGTCAATGTTCTTGTTGTTACCACCTGAAGTTTCATTGTTAACTACACCAACATGTTTGATATAAGTAACATTGTGGCCAGCATATACTGTAAGGCCGGGGAAGAGTTCATATCCTGCAACATTAACATCAGCAGAAATTGGATACCAATAAAGCTTATTATCGCTATCTTCAGATATGTAACCAAATGGATAAACTGCATCATATACAGTTTCACCTTCTTCATTTTCATGTGCTGTTGCAGCATCATAATAGTAGAGACGCTTACGAGCTGTCCAGTTATCCCAACCGCTTGTGCTTGCACTGTTGGTAGTATTTTCCTCAGTGAAACCAGCTGCCTTTGTTTCCTCTTCAGTCATGCGAGCAAAGTCATACTGTTTCTTAACAGCGAATTCGATGTCGTTTACTACAGAAACAGAAGTAGCCTGATAACCGAATGCCTCAGAAGTAAGTTTGAGTGTACCTTCTCCCGGAAGTGTCACTTTAACGCCTGAAGCTTCACCTTCTGCAGAAAGTGTCTCACCATTTGCACCTGTAAACTCATAGTTAATGAAGATAGTTGGCATGAGAGGTACATCAGCATTGCTTACGCTGAGAGTGTAAGTTTTGCCGAAGCCTGCCTCTACAGAAGTGATAGTAGCTACTACCGCAGGAAGAGCGACAGGAACGCATTCTACTTGTACTTCGATAACATCTGAAGTAGCAGTTCCGCATGTAGTCCATGCTTTGAGAACGCCGCTCTGAGAAGTTTCATATACGTAATTGCCATCGCAATCAGCCCATTCTACAGGATCCAATTCTTTTCCATCAGTACCTATCACGTGGAGGGTTTCTCCTTCAATGAATGAGATAGTATAAGCACGGAGGTTGAGGTCGAGCTCGTCATCAGCAGTCTTGCCAAGGCGAGTAAGAGCTACTGTAGGATCATTTGCAGCGTCACCATAGCTATCGTAAGAGATCTTAATGTTGTCGATATCAAGGATTGTCTGATAACGAGCCAACATTACCCAAATACCTTCTGCATACATTGAGATAGGATCGCCGTTTTCATCATTTTCAGGAACTGTGATAGATCCGCTCTGAAGTTCTTCGCCTGAAAGGGAAATAACAGAGTAATCAACTACACGAGTTACGACATTTACATCAAGGCTAACTGTATACCAATCAGCTTGTGTGATAGATTTAGAATCTGCATAGTCGATCTGACATTCGATGTAATCCAATTCATCTGTAACTGTTTCTTCTCCGGACTCTTCATCTTTTACAGTTTTATATACCTTAACTGCTTCGCAAGGAGCCTGGATAGCAAATCCAAGAGTTTCACCATTCACCTGAGACATGTCATACAGGAAGTTGTTCCAGCATCTTACAGTGCCGCTCCAGTTATTACGATATGGCTGGTTAGCTACACCTGTGTGGTTGGTGAAGACTGTTATTGCACTATTGTACTGGTTGTTTGACCCCTGCTCAAAAGAGAAGTCGAACGACATATTGTATGTTTGGCCTTCAAGAACCGGAGCTCCATCTTTCATGAAGATATCCTGGCCCCAAGTGACGTTACCTGAACGACCATTGTTCTGACCAAGTTTAATCTGAAGGAACTTACCATACTCGTCAGATACGATTGAGAGCGATTCTCCACCGAATGTCCATCCGGTTTCTTCTACGCTTGTCGCAGTCTCAAAGTTCTGCTGATACAGAATCTTTGTAGCGGAGAAGCTTGTGAGGGCCATCGAAGCGACCCCAAGGGTTAATAAAAATTTTTTCATAGAAAAAATGTTAGTTAATAAATGTTAATGAAATTTTAGGTTTATCTTTTTTGGTGCCTACAGAGGGGTTCAGTCCTCTGTAGGTTTTGTTTTTAGTCTTTAAGGTTCTTAAGGGCATTAGGGGGCTCTAAGGGCCTTAAAGGCGTTAAAAGCTGTTTACCAGCCGGTGTTCTGGGTAAGGTTGCCGGCTTTGAGGATTTCTGCCTGTGGGATTGGCCAGAAATAAGCCTTGTCGCCGGGCCATGCACGCTTAGTGATGTAGTTTGGATTTGTCACTACATTATAAGTAAGTGTACCGTCATCAGCCTTTGTGATTTCCATACATTTTACATCCACAATATACTGAGGAGCCTTCATCCAGCGACGCACATCGTAGATACGGTGTCCTTCGAATGCGAGTTCTACGAAACGTTCGTTCTGGTAGCGATTCCAGAACTCATCGAAGTTAAGTCCTGTAGGAAGATCCGGTTGTCCGGCACGAGTACGAACCAAATTGATGGCTTCGGCTGCAGACATGTTGAGATCATCTTCTGTGGCGTATCCGCTCCCTGTGTAATTGAGCATTGCCTCTGCGTAGTCAAGATATACCTGACCAAGGCGGTAGACTATCCAAGTGTGTGAGCTGGAGTTCTGAGAGTTACCGGAGATGCTGGTTTCCTTGCTTACGTACTTTTTAAGGTAGTAGCCGGTAGGAGTGCCGTATGTTACCGAACGGGAGTTAGCACCGCCATACCATGTCTCGAGAGCATCTTTGGTAAGGGCATCGGGCCATTTCTCACCGTTGACTGCAACAGTAGCAGCAAGACGGCTGTCGCGGTTTTCGTATGGTTTCTGTGGGTTGTAAGTTGGATCTTCGCTGATAGAAAGACCATTCTTAGTCTCGTAAGCCGATACGAGATTCTCAGTCGGACAGTTACCACCTTGAGCAGCGGTCATGCCGATGGGGAAATTGTATTTCTCAAAATTATTGCTTGCAGCGTTGCGGGTAGCAAAAATAATTTCTTTGGTCGCATCAGCATCGTTCCAGTTTGTGCTGGCGAATAGCTTTGAATAATCATTGGCAAGACGCATGTTGCGTTTCTTGCATTCATCGATACATTCCTTTGCGCGAAGAGCTGCCTGATGCCATAGTTCCTTAACTTCAGACTCAGATTTACCCTGAGTGAAAAGTGGAGATGCATGATAGAGAGCTGCGCGCGCACGGAGTGCAAGGACTCCGAGATTGTTCACACGTCCAGACTCATTTTCAAGAGATACGTATGCACCGGAATAATCCTTGATGATGGTGTCTTTAATTGCTTCGCATTCGCTGTCGATATAGTTGAATATCTCGTCGGTAGATACTCGAGGCATATTGTTAGATTCGTCAGCATTCATGAAATTGACAATCAGAGGCACATCCCCATACTGACGCACGAGGCGGAAATAATTGTATGCACGCATGTAGCGCATTTCCCATTGGAGGTTGTTGTATTTGATCATCTGGTCAGGATAATCTTTTTCCAACTCATGCTCCGGGAAAGTGAGATTGTTGAATTCGTCAAGGAAGAGGTTGCAATAAGAGATTGCATCCCAGCAGGTGCTCCAAGTGTTGGAATTGGCATTTGTAGGGCTCCAGCTTCCGTTGTAGTAGGATTCAATCTGATTGCCCTCATGGCTGTAGACAGATTCATCAGTAGCAGAACTGAGGTTAGCGCCACCATACATCTGACCGAAATCGCTTTCGAGTGCGCGATAAACGTGGGTAGTGATCTTGCCTACGTTTCCGAAATCGCGCATTACGAATTCCTTGTCGTTGACCTTATACTCATGGTAGTCCATCTGGTCGGAGCAAGCTGCCAACCCGAGCGACGTAAGAGCGGAAATACCTATTATATATTTAAGTTTCATTTTTGTAGATGTTGATAGAGTTAGAAAGTAAGTTTCACGCCTACTACAATCTGACGGCTGAGCGGAGCCACGACACCGGTAGCCTCCGGATCGAGGTTCTCGAGTTTGTTGTTGCCTCCTGTAGCGATATTGCAGAGGTCGACGCCACGAACATACAATTTAGCTCCATTGATGAAATGAGTCTTGGCGAGAAGGCTCTTGCTGAAATTGTAGTAAAGCTCGATGTCACGGAGTTTTAGATAGCTGCGGTCGCGCTGCCAGAATGTGCTTGTGCGGTAGTTGTTGGCATTGCTTGATGAGCTGAGACGAGGATAGAGAGCATCAGCTACATTATTTGTTTCAGCATTCCAGCGATTGTCATATACTTCCTGAGCGAGTGAGGAGTTGTTGATCAAGCCCCAGTAGTAGCCCTGAGAGCTTAGGTTGCAGCCATAGTTGCCTACGCCCTGGAAGTGTGCGTGAAGTCCGATGCCCTTGTATTCAGCTCCTAAGTTGAATGTATAGTATATTTCCGGACAGATTGCATTATAGCCGATCTTAGTCACGTCGTTGGCATCGATCACTCCGTCTTCATTGATATCCTTATACTTGATATCGCCTGGACGCACTGTTGAGAATGTCTGAGTTGGAGAAGCATCGATTTCAGCCTGAGAAGTGAAGATCCCTTCTGCGATCAAGCCGTAGGTTGAGCTGAGAGGATTGCCGGTGTTCACGAGGTTGTCGAATGCCTTTGGCTCTTCAGCCATGTCGATGATCTTGCTCTTGGCATAGAGGAATGATCCGCCTGCCATTACATTCCATTCTCCGAAGTTCTTCGCAAAGTTAAGCTCGATGTCGACACCACGATTGTCTACCTTACCTTGATTCTTATAAGGAGCTGTCATACCGATAAGGCTTGAGTAAGCACCTGAACCATTCACGAAGATATCATAATGGCGGTTGTAGAAATAGTCGGCAGTCAAATCGATGCAGCCAAGGAAGCTTGCATTGATACCTACGTCATATTTAGCAACTTTCTCATGAGTAGGATTGACCATTGGAAGCTGACCCATTGTGGTCTCACCCCAGTAGCCACCACCGTCGTATTTGTCAGACCATGGATAAGAAACGCCGGAAACGGTGTAGTTCTGCAAGAAGTATGTCCATGATCCATCAGGGAGACGGTCAAGGTTCTGAATACCCCAAGAACCGCGAAGCTTCAAGAAATCAACTGCAAGGTCTGGATTTTGGAGAAGCACTGCGCCAAGAGATACGTTGGGAGAGAAACTCCACTTAGAGCCGGGAGCAAGACGGGAACTTCCCATTTCAGCAAGGGCTACGCCAAGAGAGTAGCGATTCTTGAAAGTATACTGGCCCCAGAAAGAGATGTTGTGACGGTAGACGTTGTTGCCTACTCCCATCGGATCTTCGTAGTCATAGTAATATTTCAACTGGGTCATGATGGCGTGGTCGTCGCCAAACTGCTTGTCGTAGTTGAAACCTAACCAAGCATTGAGACGGCGAGTGAAATTCTTACCCGGAGAACCTGTGCCCATGGCAGTAGCCTGATCAGGTGCTTGCTCGAATGCAATGACCGGTGTGCCGTCGTCGTTCCAACCTGTCACAGTGTTCCAACCATAATTGTACTTCTTAGAATGGTCTTCTACGATATTTGAGAAGATATCGTAGCTTGCACCGATATTGAAGCTCAGGCCTGGAGTGACCATGCAAAGATTTTGTACGATCTCTGCATCAAAGAAGAGGTTGCGCTCAAAGATCTTATAGTAGGCGGCATCTACAGATTGAGCTACGGGGTTATTGTCGCCCGACCAAGTATTATTACCACCCCAAACGCCGTTTTCATTCACTACAGGGAATGCGAGAGCCGGAGTGTTGTAGACCATGCTCCAAAGATTAGCATACGAACCCGGAGTCTGCATTTCGCCGATTGATGTCAGGATGCTGGTCTTAAGCTGAGTATATTTCCAAAGGTCGACGTCAAGATTTATGCGTATGTTGCCACGCACATATTTATCCTGAGTAGAGTAGCCCTCATTGCGGCTGCCATTCTTGATGAATCCGTCGCTATAGAGGAAGTTTGCCATTGTGAAATAGCGGAACTTCTCACCGCCACCGGAGAATTCAACCGAAGCACGGTCGCCGTTGGCATTGTCGCGGAATGTCTCGTTTACCCAATTTACGTTAGGATAAAGAGTGGGATATTTTCCGTTGGCGTAATAATTGATCTGATCTTGAGAGTAGCGTGCAAATGTGCCCTGTCCTTCATTGAAAAGAGCTTCGTTCATAGCCATAGCGTAAGTAGCGCCGTCTACAAACTTCGGCTTATTAGTCATGCGGGAGAACACATGCTCATAATTGATGCGGACCACCTTTGAGTTGTAGTCGCCACGCTTGGTGATTACATTGATTACACCATCGGCACCCTTGTAGCCGTAAAGGGCAGTAGCGGCTGCATCCTTAAGGATCTGCACTTCTTCCACTTCTTCAGGATCTACGAGATTGATGTCGCGCTCGATGCCGTCGATGAGGATAAGCGGAGTGCTGCCGGAAAGGCTTTGAAGGCCACGCACATAGAAAGTCGGGTTCTGAGCATAATAATTGCCCGTTCCGGAAATTGCAATCAGACCTTTACCTTGGCCGATAAGTGAGTTTCCGATGTTTTTGGAGCTACGCTGGTTGACCTCGTCATTTCTGATCACACTGACAGAGGCAGTGGAGTTCTGGCGAGTTACCTTAGAGTTGACTCCAATGTTATACTCCTGCTCGAGCCAACGGTTTACCACGCTGTCCTCCTTTTCCTGAGCAAGGGAGGGCAATGTGATCCCCGCAGCGAGAGTCATGAGAAAAATATATCTGGATTTCATATAATTTCTGATGTTATTAAATTGTTAGTTTCGACAATTACCATCCCGGGTTCTGGATTAGACCGTAACCCTTGTTGACTTCATCCTGCGGGAACGGCATCATAAACCATTTCTTCACTTCAAGTGAATTAGGATCCTTGCCCCAGAGAACACGCTTGCCCTGGAAAAGCTCGAAGAATTCATATTCAAAGCGAGAAGGCTCAGCCATGCCGCCATTCTTGTCATCACCGAAGTAAGGATTATTACGACGTACCCATTCGTTCTTTGCATTCTTGATCATGCGGTAGGTAGCCATGCCGTGGAGCTGCTTCACCATCCAATCGCCACGTTTGCGACGAATCATATCGATGTAGCGGGCATTTGTCATGCCAAGTTCGCAAGCACGTTCGCGAAGGATCTCTTCTATAAGGTTGTCCTTGTTATTCTTAAGGTCGAGTGTAGGATTGCAAGTAGCAAGACCCTTCATACCAACACGGGCACGAACTTTGTCGACCTGCTCGAGAGCGCCGTTAAGATCGCCACACTCGGCAAGACATTCGGCATACATCAGAATCATGTCAGGAATCGTAAGTACATTCCAGTGCATGTTGTAGTCGCGCCAATATTCACCTTGCGACAACACATATTTATATGCTGCGAATCCGGTAGGACAATAAGATGTAAGTGATTCAGCTATTGTGCCGTCCAAAGCCTTCACAGTGACACCTGCATTCTGTCCTCCTACCCATGTCTCGATGATCTGGCCGGAAGATTTGCCATCCATCTTATTATAGTCAAGAGCCTCGGGTATGCCTGATACGCGTGCATTCTCATACAGACGAGGGTCGCGGGATGTAGACTTGTTGAAGCCACCACGCACTGCCTTGTAGGTATAGAAGAGCTTGTCATTGTCGCTTGAGCCGCCATTGCCGTCAAGACATGTGTAGACGTCGGTCTCACTTCCGTCTTTTTCTACGACGTAAGTGCGATTGAACTTCATATCCTTGTCATGGTCAAACGGCTTGCCATCGCTCCAAGGGAACATCTCGATGTACTCTACGGAAGGGGAGTGGTTGTTACGGTTTACGCTCCAAGTGTTCCAGTTGAGCCATGCGTATGTACCTTGAGTACCATAGTAATCGCAAGTCTTGGTCCAGTGGATATTTTCCGGGCTGTCGTCCATGATATATCCACGGCGATAAGCGATACGATATCCATCAGAAGTCTTATTGACAGACTGGAGAAGATGATAATATTCACCATTCCTGTTGTTTTCAGCCCAAAAATCATCAAAAGCTTGCTTTGCGCGCTGCCAACGAGCCTGGTCGTAATTGCCATACCAAACAAGATTCTGCTGCTCAGCGTCGCTGCTGCCGCCGAAATAAGCTTCATTGGAATTATAGAGAGGTGATGCGGCAAGCCAAAGCACCTGAGCCTTCAGCGCCATCACGCCTGCTTTTGTCCAGCGTCCTGTCTGGAGTATGTTAGACTCTGAGTCATTACCATTGTAAGCCCAATAGAGATTGTCTTTTGCTTCGTCACACCATTTTACTATTGCGTCGACAGTTTCAGCAAAAGTGGCACGCTTTCCGAGTCCACCCATTACATCATCTTGCGTAATGGTCTTCTCAATAATAGGGAGACCACCATAGTGAGGAAGAAGGACTGAATATGCAAATGCCTGAAGGGCTGTAGCCTGGGCTACGATATAGTCTTTCTTCTTCTGGTCCATATTAGGAACGCGATCTATGTTTTCCTTGATGAGCTGCACCTGATGCACAGTCTGCCAAACCTGATCGTTGGAGAAAGAAATCAGAGGATCCTCTCTTGCTGACAAGGTGGCTGTGTAGTAGCCTGACCAAACTCGGCAACCAGACCAGTGCATCTGGTAGAGGTCGGTCACTGCATCGAGTTTTCCGGTGTAATGGTCGTGGTGGTTGACTCCATCATGTTTGTATGGAAGACCGTAGTATTGCTTATTGTATATGTTTGTGAGGAACTGATTGACATAGTCAGGATTTGAAAAAATACTGTCCATGTTCATCGAGCCGCCCGGAGCTTTATCAAGAAAAGCGTTGCCAAACTGCACTTCGTCAGTACATGAAGTGGCTGCAATTCCTGCCAAAGCCAATGCTATTATGCTGTGAAATGATCTTTTCATATTCTTAAAAAAGTTGTCGGTGTATTGATTAGAAACCAACTGTCAGACCTGCAGTGTAAGTGCGGGTAAGCGGGTAGCTTGGAGAAGAGCTTGCGCGGTTTTCCGGGTCGCCCCACTTGTATTTGGTAAATGTGAAGATGTTGTAGCCGCTGAGTGAGAGGCGAAGCTGAGTAAGACCGAGCTTCTTCATCCATGGCATATTGAAGTCGTAGGCCAACTGGAGAGACTTACATCTCAAGTAGCTTGCATCCTTTTCCCATAGAGTAGAGCCTGCGTATGTGTGGCTCTTGTAGGCGATGGTAGGACGTGGATAAGTTGCATCACGGTTGGTTTCGCTCCAGCTGTCGTCGAGGTGAGTCTTGAGAAGACCACCGCGGTCGTCGCCTGATGAGTTCCAGAACGGAGTGACAAATGCTCCACCTAAGCTGCGGGATACATCCCAAGCACCGGTGAACTGAGCATTGAATGTGATGCCCTTCCAAGAGAGACCAAGGTTAAGACCGGCTATGAAGCGTGGGTCGTCGGTCTTGCCATAGTCGCGGCTATAGTCGTTGCTGTCGATCTTTCCGTCGCCGTTAAGGTCAACATAGATAGGATCACCGGGATTGAGCTTGCTGTTATCCTTGAGCTGAGCAGGAAGTACGTGTGGAAGATCGTAAGGATTGCCATCCTCGTCATACGCTATGAATTGCTCAGGATAAGCTGCTGCATACTTCTCTGCTGTCTCCGGTCCTTCATAATAGCCGAAGAAAAGCATCTGTGAGCGAGCGCCGATGCGGTGTCCTACGGTCTTTTGGTAGTCATACAACTGAGGTGCCTGACCATCCGTTACGATTCTGTTGTCGTTGTAAGAAAGATTAAACTTCACAGAGTAGCTAAAGTCGCGATTGATGATCTGGCTCCAGCCCACGCTGACTTCCCAACCCCAGCTTTTCACTTGACCGAAGTTTGTGAAAGGAATATCATATCCAAGAAGTACAGATGAATTGTAGTTCTGGAGAAGGATGTTCTTACGATTTTCGCGATAGTAGTCGAAAGATGCTTTCAACTGATTGTTGAAGAAGTTGGCTTCTACAGCGTAGTTTTGCTTAACAGCTGTTTCCCAAGTCACGTCGGGGTTGTTCTTGGCTGTCTGGGTAGCACCCGGCTGCACGGCTGAATTATCCTTACCTACACCGAAGAAATATGCATATCCATCGCGCTGTGCAAGACCTGTGTTGTTCACTACAAATGGGTCAGCAAGATACATGAAGCGGTTGCCACCTACCTTGTCGTTACCTACCTTACCGAGTGAAACACGGAACTTCAAGAAAGAGAGCCAAGGCTGAAGGCCTTCCATGAATTTTTCATTTGATACTACCCAACCGATAGATCCTGCGGGGAAGGCACCGAAACGCTTGCCGGGAGCGAAGTTCTCAGAGCCGTTGTAACCGAAGTTAACCTCAGCGAGGTAACGGTTGTCATAGTCGTATGTCACACGACCTACAAAACCTACATAACCGCGAGCGATATCAGAATATGTGCTCGGATAGTAGTTTTTGCTCTGGTTGTAAAGAACGAGGGCTGTCAAGTTATGGTTATCGAATTCACGGTTCCAGTCAAAGGCTGCTTCAATATACCAGTTACGCCAACGGCTGCTCATATCGCTCGGTTCGCTATATGTAGGAGCTTCTTCAAATGAGTTAGTAAGATATTTGAGAGAGCCATCCTGCTGAAGCACCGGAGTGATAGTAGCTGCAGATGAAGTAAGCGTCTTCTGCTGGCTGAAACCACTGTTGTAAGATCCCTTAGCACGGAAAGAAAGATTCTTTGTGATTACGTCAAGTTTTTGCCTGAGGATAATATCGGAAGTGATGGTGTTGGCGGTGTTGTGGAAAGCACCAGTCTGATATGTGATGTAAGTCATCGGAGCACTGCCGACGAAAGGAAGTGTCACCACATGAGGGTTGCCCTCTTCATCATATTCCATATTATATGTAGGCTCCATAGTAGGCGCAATGTAGCGACCCTGATCATCGAAACCTGCTGATGAGAACGGAGTGGCACCGTAGATAGCTTTCACCATACCTTCTGCACCCTGACCTGTACGAGGCTTTGCAGAGCTGTCGATCTTGCCTGCTACATTGACGCTGACAGTAGTGGTAGGAGTCACGTCGATGTCAAGGTTCGAACGATAGTTGAAACGATTATAACGGTAGTCGAACGCATAGTCGTTGCGTCCATACTGGTCGAAGATACCATCCTGGCTGAAGAAGCCGGCTGAGATAAAGTATCTTACCTTTTTATTACCACCGGAAATGTTGACGTTGTGTTGCTGCTGGAAGGTAGTCTTCTTGAAGATCTCGTCGGTCCAACGCATATTCGGGAAGCGGATGCGGTCTGAAGGATTGTCAGAAGTGAACTTCGCGATTACTTCATCAGAGAACATCGGGGCTGCTCCCGGGGTATCGCTCTGCACTACATAGTTGTAGAAATTAGCGTATTCCACAGAGTTAGCCATCTCAATCAGCTTAGTTGGAGACTGAGCTGAGAAGTTGAGTGCTACGTTGATCTTAGCCTTGCCTTCTTTACCGCGCTTGGTAGTGACGAGGATAACGCCGTTGGCACCACGCACACCAAACACTGCAGTGGCAGAAGCATCCTTAAGTACTGAGATTGACTCGATTTCGTTAGGGTCAATGTCCCACATATCGCGCTCTACGCCATCGACTTGGATAAGAGGCTTAGCGTCGACCCATGTTGCCTTACCACGGACGAAGATGTCGGCGGCGTCAGAACCCGGCTCACCTGAAGTCTGGATGGTAGACACACCGGAAAGCTGACCGGCGAGGACGTTTGTCACTGAGCTGACCGGGGTACGAGTAAGGTCTTCAGTCTTGATTGAAGAAATCGCACCGGTCTGCGAAACCTTTTTCTGAACACCGAAGGCAACGACCTCGACATCCTGGAGCATGTTGGAAGCTTCTTTTAGAATTACCTTCATGCCGTCTTTTGCAGGCAATTCTTGTGACTCATATCCTACGTATGAGATCATAAGCTTTGCACCCGGCTTACATTTTATGGTAAAGTTACCGTCGAGGTCAGCTGATGTACCGTTGGTGGTCTTTGCAACCATAATAGTAGCACCGATAAGGGGCTCACCTTGGTCGTCGAAGACACTACCATGAATCACTGCCTCCTGCGCAGAAAGCGCCAGCGACACAAAGAGACATAGCAAAGCCGTAATGAGCCGGCTGCCTCCTTGCATTCGTTTCAATACTGACAAAACGTGATTGTTTTCGTATTTCATGATTAGTTGAATGTGGTTAGTTAATATTGTTTGTTGTTTGTTATTTACGGTTTGATTATTAAATTGTTATGTATTGTTACGACGGTTATTAAAATGTATTATAGG